>VYDD01000047.1 GCA_009843625.1 Gammaproteobacteria bacterium
GTGCAGCACTCGGGGTACACCGACACCTGGACGGCCGCGCGGCGGGGCGCCGCCTCGTTCCTCGCCCAGTCAGGTCGGCTGGTGGATCTGCGCGACCTCACGCGCGGCATGGTGGTCGATTTCACGCCCGCCGTGACGGCGGCGCTGAACGGGGCGCCCGACGGCAGCGACGCCTGGGGCTACGGCTCGGACGCGGAAATGGGGGGCAACCTGCGCTGGGGCGTGAGCGCCAACCTCACCCTGGACGCCACCGTGAACCCGGATTTCTCCCACGTCGAAGCCGACGTGGGACAGGTCTCGAGCAACGAGCGTTTCGCCCTCTTCTTCCCCGAGAAGCGTCCCTTCTTCCTCGAGGGCATCGATCGCTTCGACGCCCCGAACCGGCTCATCTACACGCGCCGGCTGCAGAATCCGGTGACGGGGGTCAAGCTGACCGGGAAGGTGGCCGGGATGAACATCGGCCTGCTTTCGGGCCTCGACGGGGCCGTCCCCGGCAGCACGGGCGTGGACTCGAACCCCATGTTCAACGCGCTCAGGCTGCAGCGCGACGTCGGCGGGCAGTCCACGGTCGGGATGGTCTACACGGACCGCGTTGTGGGGAGCGACTTCAACCGGGTGGCGGCGGCCGACACCCGCCTCGTCTTCGGCGGCGTCTACACGATGTCCCTGCAGGCGGGCGCGAGCTTCACCCGGTCGGGCGGAACAACCACCGAGGCGCCCATCTGGGAGGCGGTCTTCCAGCGCACCGGTCGCCGCCTGGTGCTGGACTACCGCATCAACGGCATCCACCCCGACTTCGAGACCCAGGCCGGCTTCGTCAACCGACCCGGCGTGATCCACACCCGCACCAGCAACAGCGTGAACTTCTACGGGAGGCCGGGCGCCGTCATCGAACGCTGGACTCCGGGGTTCAGCACCATGGGATGGTGGGGATACCACGGCTTCGGCAGCGATCCGCCCGAGGAGACCAAGACGTTTCTGTCGAGCACCTTCCAGCTTCGCGGCGGATGGTCGATGCGCGTGAGCCACGGCTGGGAGAGCTACGCGTTCAAGCCCGAGTGGTACGCCGACTACGGGGTGATTCGGCCAGGACCGGCGGGCGCCGACACGGTGTTCTGGGACGCCCCGGACCGCATCACCGACGTGCGCGGGTGGATCACAAACGTCACCACGCCCGAGTTCTCCACGTTCTCGGCGAGGGTGGGCGTGAACGTGTGGCAGGACGTGGGCTTCGCCGAGGCGCGGGGCGTGTGGCTCTTCCGCCCCAACGTAACCGTCAACTGGCGTCCCACGGACCAGTTCCGCCTGAACTTCCTCTACAATCAGCTCACCCTCGACCGCCGCTCCGACGGGTCCAACATGTCGATCCAGCGGATTCCCCGGCTCTCGCTCGAATACCAGATCTCGCGCTTCCTCTTCGTGCGCCTGGTGGGCCAGTACGATTCCTTCAAGCGGGATGCGCTCCGGACCGGCGACACCGAGGAGCCCATCTTCCTCTTGGACCCGGATACGGGCGGATGGATGCGCTCGCGCGCCACGGAGGACAACCAGTTCACGGGCGATGTCCTGCTCTCGTACCGCCCGACCCCCGGAACCGTCGTCTTCCTCGGCTACGGCGCGGCGCTGGACGAGCCCGAAGCGTTCCGGTTCCGGCGCATGGCCCGGGGCGAGGACCGTTTCTTCATGAAGCTGAGCTATCTGTTCCGGAGATAGGATGGCCCGAGGCGTGGGCCCCGACGCAGGCTTTGAGCGTGTCCGTGCCAGAGGGTGTCGTAGTAGTATGCGAGTGTCTGCAGGATTGGGAGCCCGCGCTCCCGTGGCCGGAGGAGTCTCATGAAATTGTCCCGTCTTGCCCGGTTCTCTCGACGCCAGCCGAGCGCCATCGCTTTCGCTTGTTTCCTCGTTGTGGCAGCTGTCGCGTTTCTCACCACCGCCTCGACACGGCCGTCGCCGGGCGACCCCGAGGAGGAACTCGGCCGGCTGCTCTTCTGGGATCCGGTCCTGTCGGGTCCCATGGACGTGTCGTGCGCCACCTGTCACCACCCCGATTTCGCATATGCCGATGGGCGCGCGCTGTCGCTGGGCCCGGGGGCGGTGGGCCTGGGGCCCGACCGGGTCGACCTTGCCGGCGGCGTGATTCCCGTGGCGCAGCGCAACTCGCCTACGCTGCTCAACGTCGCGTACAACGGACTGGACAGGCAGCGCAGACGGCGCCGCGGACCGCGCTTCACCCCATTGCCGGCGGATCTCGAGACGGTCAATTCCGAGCGGGCGCCCATGTTCTGGGACCGCCGGGCGCGGAGCCTCGAGAACCAGGCGCTGCTCCCGCTCACGATCCGCGAGGAGATGCGGGGCGATGCCTACCCCGAGGAGGTCGCGGTCGACTCGGTCCTGGCCCGGCTGCGGGGGATTCCGGAGTACGTGAACCTGTTCCGGGAGGTGTACGGCGAGGAGACCTCCATCGAGGCCACGCAGGTTGCGCAGGCGATCGCCGCCTTCGAGCGCACCCTGATTGCGGGCAACAGCCCCTTCGACCGGTTTCTGGCGGGAGACGAGGACGCGCTCACCACGCAGCAGCGGCGGGGCCTCGACGAGTTCAACGAGGCCGACTGCTCGGATTGCCACCGCGGGCCGATGCTCTCGGACTTCAACATGCACGCCGAGGGAGTGGCCGAGAACCCGCTCCTGGCCGTGCCGGACGCGGGGGACGGGCGCTTCCGCTTCCGCACCCCGACCCTGCGCAACGTCGCCGTCACCGCGCCCTACATGCACAACGGGATGATCGGGACGCTGGAGGAGGTGCTCGAATTCTACGACCGCGGGCGCTCCGAGAACCCCAACGTGTCCAACCGGCGCAGGCGGCGCGGCGACGACGACCGCAGGGATGAGACTCCGGCCACGCCCGGGCGGCTCTCGGGACGGTTTCGCGGGGTGGACGACATGACGGTGCAGCAGCAGGAAGACATCATCGCCTTCCTGGAAGCCCTGACCGATCCCGACTTCGACCGCACGATCCCGGCGCGGGTGCCGAGCGGCCTGCTCCCCGGGGGGAGCATCTCGACGGCGGAGGGCACGAATCGCTAGCCGCCGCGCCCCGGCAGGTCTCCGGTCACACCTCGCCCTCACCGGCCAATTCACCAGTATATCAACAGTGAGTTGTCACTATAACACCAGTAGACACCAGTAAGGGCATGATCATGGCGACATCCCGAGACGAGAACACGGTTCCGACACCACCCGCATCCCGCGGCCCCGGCCGTCTGACCCGCCGCGAGTGGCTGGCCGGTGCGGGAGCAGGCACGGCCGCCCTGCTGCTCGAGCGCGACCCTCTGCGGGCGGCGGCGCGGTCCGGCGCGGGGTCGCCGTCTCAGCAGGCCGCCACAGTCGTGTTCACCAACACCACCGTTGCGAACCCGGACACCGTCCAGGACGACGTGGCGCTCGCGGTCGAAGGCAACCTCATCGCGGCCATCGGTCCCACCGACGAAGTCCTCGCCGCCTACCCCGGGGCCGAGCAGTACGACGGGCGCGGAAAGGCGCTCTTCCCGGGCCTCATCAACTGCCACGCGCACATGCGGGCCGTCATCGCACGGGGATTCAACGAGGACTTCGGCTTCCCCAACACCGCCAACCTGGCCGTCTCGCCCGCGAGCCTCCTCCAGGGTGAAGAAGGCAACCTCATGGTGCAGGTGGCCGCGCTCGAGGCCATAACCACCGGAACGACGACCATCGTCGAGTTCACCGGCAACGTTGGACGCCAGGCCGGGGTGCTGGCCGACTCCGGCCTCCGCTGCGTCCTCGCGGAGGGGATCCGCGACACCGAGAACGTGCCAGGCCCGGTGTCCACCCGTTCGATGGCCCGGTCGTTCAGCGGGACGCCCCGCTTCTCCGAAGCGCTCCTCGACGATGGCATGCAGCGCATCAGCGACCTCTTCAGCACCTGGCACGGCGCCGAGGACGGTCGCATCTCGGTCTTCCCGGCAGCTTCGCTCACCGAGACCTCGTCGCCCGAGCTGCTGCGCGCGGTGCGCGACTTCGCCGAGACCCACGACCTGGGCTACACGATCCATCTGAACCAGAGCCGCGCCGAGTACGAGTTCATGGTCATGCACCACGGCCTTCGCCCGACGGAGTACCTGGACCGCCACGACTTCCTGGGTCCGCGCCTCTTCGCAGCGCACGCGCGCTACGTCAACCACGACGAAGTCGCGCTTCTGGGCCGCTCGGGCACCATCATCTCGCACCAGGCGGGGATGGCGGCGAACCGCGGCATCAGCCCTCCGATTCCGGAGCTGCGCACGGCCGGGTGCCCAATCGCGCTCGGCACCGACAACAACACCAACGACGTCTTCGAGGTGATGCGCACCGCTCTGCTCACCGAGCGCATCCGGCGCAACCGCGACGGGGACGAGGTGCCCGGCCTTCAGCCCCAGCCCGAGGACATCCTGGCGGACGCGACCCAGGGCGGCGCGCTGGCGGTGCAGCAGCCGGACGCTCTCGGGACGCTGGAAGTCGGGAAGAAGGCCGACCTGCTCGTGGTCGACACGCTGCGGCCCCACCTCGTGCCGGCGGGACGCATCATCTCCGCAGTGCTCCACTGCGGCCACCCGGGCGACATCGAGTCGGTGATGGTCGACGGCCGCTTCGTCATGCGCGACCGCGAGGTCCTCACCATGGACGCGGACGCCATCCTGCGCGAAGCCGACGCGGTCGGCCGCAGGATCTGGGGCCAGGTGCTGGAGGCGAGCCCGCTGAACGTGCCGAGGTTAACGCGCGGCTGACGGCGGGTGCGGCGCGCGGGCTCAGGCGGCTCGCGGCGAAGTCTCGTTCAGCCTCTCAGATGCTCGTTGAAGAACGCGATGGTCCTCTCCTGCGCCAGGCTGGCAGCGTCCTGGTCGTAGCGTGGCGTGGTGTCGTTGTGGAAACCGTGGTTCGCTCCCTCGTAGACATGCACCGCGAACTCCTTCCCGTTCGCCTCGAGCGCCTCCTGGTAGGCCGGGTAGGCGGCGTTGATGCGCTCGTCCAGCCCCGCGAGCTGGATCATGAGGGGCGCCCGAATGGAGGGAACGTCCTCAAGGGACGGAGCCGACCCGTAGAAGGGCACGCCCGCGCCCAGGTCCGGAAGCCGGACCGCGAGCTGATTCACGACCCCGCCGCCGTAGCAGAACCCGACGGCCCCGACTCGCCCGGTGGTCGCCTCGTGGTCCCGCAGGAACCGGAACGCGGCCACCCAGTCCTCCATCATCACGTCCCTGTCGAGCTGCCGCTGCATCTCCCGGCCTTCGTCGTCGTTGCCGGGGTAGCCGCCCAGGGGGGTTAGCGCGTCCGGCCCCAGCGCCACGAAATCCGCAGCGGCGAACCTGCGCACCACGTCTTCGACGTAGGGGTTGAGTCCGCGATTCTCGTGGATGACCAGAACCGCGGGCCTGGCTACCGTCGCGCCGGCGGGCGTGGCCATGTAACCACGCATCGTCCCCGAGCCACTCGGCGACGGGTACGTGACGTACTCCTGCTGGATCCGGGCATCCTCGGGCTCCACCTGCCGCGCCCACGCGTAGTTGGGACGAAGCGCCTCGAGGACTGCCAGAGCAGCCGCGCCGCCACCCAGCACCTTCCCGGCTCCCTCCAGGAAGTCCCGGCGCTGAATAAACCCGTGCACGTAGCCATCGAAAAGCGCCAGCACCTCCTGGGGGAAATCGCTCGCCTGCTTTCTTGTGGTCATTGGAGTCCTCCGCAACTCGTGTGATGAAGTGGTGCGCTGGGCGCCAAGTGGGGCTGCCCGGACCGTACCTGCCGCGGCTCACCCGCGATGACGGTCCCGGGGAATCTATCGGGGTCAGGCTGCTTCGCGCACGGGCCCACGGCAACGCTTCGGCTACCGGAAGCGCACTCACGCAGAGCCACGCCGAATAACGCGTTCATGGTCGTGCACCGGCGAGCGCTTCCGCGGAAACCTGGCCGGCCCGACCTCCTCGCCGCCAGCTGTTCGCTGCGCATGCAGGCTGATCCCACCTGCTCGGGCCAAGGCGATCCCGACCAGCGCGCAGCACCGAATCGCCGACGGACTCGCGGTTCTCGGGGCTGTCCCCAATTCATATGCGCGTATCCCATTCCGCCATTGACGGGCGGGCGGTCGCGCTCTTTGGCGGGTAGTTCGCTGAGGGTCGGCTGCCCGCCCGCGCCGCGTCCCGAATTCACATGCGGGTGTCCCATTCTGCCATTGACGAATCTGGAGCCAGCGATTCGGCGGGGTCCGAGATTCAATCTTCCCTGACCTGCCGGAGGCGCTGGCGGACTCGCTGACGGCTTTCACAGGCGGCTTCCTCCTCCGATGGTCTCCCGACCCCGCTTCGGCCACTACAGGGCATCCTGAGAGGCCGATTCCAGCGGCGTTATATTATTACGTAAGTCATTGTATAATCTCACGTTGGGAGGAATGATGATCGCATCTGCGAACTCCCTCTACGCCATTCGCCAAAGGTCCTTTCCGGGACCCGCGATGGTGCGGGAACCCAGGGGCGCCAGCACCGTGTCCACCGACACCATCCCGGCTCCCTCCGGTTCCGAGAACGCCCCGAATCGCGCCGCGGGCGATGA
>VYDD01000291.1 GCA_009843625.1 Gammaproteobacteria bacterium
GCCACGCCTCCTCGTCCATCATGATGTTGACACGTCGAGCCATGCTGTTCTCCTCGGAGGCGTTCCGATGTCTTGTGTAACAGTTACACACTTTAACACCGACGACAAGTCGCTCGAACGACTCGGGCCACCGGCACGGACACCGCACGGGTACATCGGGAGAGCGATCTCGACTTCGGTGAGGAGGACGCCGGATTCACCCCGCAGGCAGGCAACGCCCCTCAGATTCGGAGGCGGGACCGGTCCTCGTCCTCCGATGTGCCGGGCCTCAACCCGCCCTCTCCGGCGTGGAGTCCGAAAGGGGCCTTCAACTCCGTGACCGCGCGGGCGCAGTTCGAGGACGAGCCCGGTGCTCTTGGGGCGCGACCGGGGATCCGGCTCCCGCGGGAGGGGTTCGGGATCCGGATTGCGGCAGCACCGCGGAGAGCCTCAATTCCACGCGTACGGTGGTGCCCTTGCCGAAGCCGTCGCTCAGGACATGGATTCTCCCTCCGGATCCGATGATGAAGTTCGCCGCCGAGTGAAGCCCGAGGCCGCTTCCCCCCTGCTTGGTGGAGTAGCCGGCGGTGAACAGGATCCTGGGGTTGTCGGCTTCGACGCCGACGCCGTTGTCGGTCACTTCGAGGACAAGGAGGCCGTCCCGGACGCAGGCCCGGATCCGGATGCGGGGCTCGCCATTGAGCCCTCCGGCCTCCACAAGCGCGTCGATCGCTTCCATCCCGTTCTTGGTCAGGTTGACCAGCATCTGATGAAACTTGCTCTCCTGGATCCGGATTTCCTTCGGCGCCCGGCGGCAATCGATGTCAACCCGGATCCCCCTCTTCCCGAGCGACTCCCGAAGCAGCTTGACGGCATCGGAGACCGCGTCCCGAAGGTCGATGTCCTTGCGCGTCATGGCCCGCCCGCTGTCGAACGAACGCTCCGTCCGGACGATGTCGGCAATGTGCTCGACCCGGTCGCGCACGCGGCTGGCGTTGCCGTGCAGCCGGTCGTTCTGTCTGGAGAAGTCGTCGGCGAGGGCAAGGATGAACGGCAGCACCTTCCGGCCCTGGGGGTCGGTTTGCAGGTACGGGATCCAGTCGCCGCGACGCGCCTCCAGGGACTTCGCGAGGGCTTGCAGGCGGGCCACCAGCTCGTTCCCGGCGAGCTGCTCGACAAGGGTTCTGGCACCCGCGGCGGCGCTCGTGACCGCGTTGCCGATGTTGTGAAGGATCGTGTCGGCGATCTCCAGCCTCCCTTGCGCGAATGCATTGGTGAGCGCTTCTTCGGCGAGCACGCGCTCGGTCACGTCGCGGAACACGATCACGCCGCCCTTCGCGGTGCCCGACCTGTCCCGCAGCGGCCTCCCGCTGACACTGAGGTGGACTCCGTCCGGACCCGCCGGGTTGCGCACGAACATCTCGACGTCGTCGGACGGCTGGCCGGCGATGGCGCGCGCCAGCGGAAGCTCGTGGGGCGGAAACGCGGTTTCGCCGTCGGGAAAGAAGATCCCGAGGCCATCCAGCCATCGAGAGGCGTCCGCGTCCATGCCGGCGGTCCGCACGAGGCGCTCCGCGCCGGGATTGACGAGCACCGGACGTCCCGATGAATCGGCGACGACCATGCCCTCGCTCATGGCGTTGAAGACGGCCTCCATGAGTGCGGTCTTCCGCCGCAGCTCGATGTTCGTCCGTGCCAATCGGCTCTCGGCCTCTTCGGTCCGCTTCAGCGTGGCGGCCAGTTGTTCCTTTTCCCGCTGGAGTTGTTGGCTCCCGGTCTCCAAGGCGTCATAGAATTGCTCCTGCAGTTTCTCGTAGCTCCACGCGACGGCCGAGATCAACAGGTAGCAGGCGATGAACCTCAGGATGTTCCCGGTCTCTCGGACAACGCTGTCCGGGAGCTCCATGGCCAACAGCAGGAACAGCAGAGCGGCGAGGTTGCCCGCGGACCAGATCGTGCCTTCGCGATTGCCGAGGAAGAAGAACAGCCCGAGCGGCAGCGCGAGGTGAAAATAGAGATGGACTTCGCGACCGAATACGGCGAGGCAGAACAGGCCGATGCTGACCACGGTGCAGAAGAAGCGGTAGACGGTTCGGTTCCGGGTGCCGGTGAATAATGCGCGGATGGAACCGGCGGTGAGCACTGCCATGCCGCTGGTGATCGCCACCCCCCACGGGGTGGCTTCGACGTATTGGACGATCGAGAAGAAGACCATGATAACGAGCGACGCAGTGGAGACGATCAGGAAAGCCCTGCGCCTGTGCTCCAGGTGGGTGCTTTCGGATTGCATCGTCTGTCGCCTCGGGTGGCCTCGGGTTCGGCGGCCGTCCGGTACCGCCCCGGCCATGCGCGTAAGGCTAAGGTGACGGTCGAGCGTCCTGCAAGCGGATTCCCGGACGGGGCGGCGGAGCGAAGCGCCGGGCCTTGCGAGGGATGGCTCCCCGGCGCCACAGGGCGGAACGGCCTCCGCCCCCCGCACCGCACCGGCCTGCATGGTAAGTTTCGATTCAGCGGGGTGGCCAGCCCCGGATGACCATGAGATGTCGAGGGATCGGCGAAAAGGAGGACACCGACCGATGCATGCGCGCGGTTCTTCAACGGGCGCCGAGCCGGCGGCGGGGCGGCGCCGGAACAGGCGGGTGCTCATCGTTGACGACCAGGCGGAGCTTCACGACGACCTGGCGGAGATGCTGGTGCCCACGACCGGGGAGCGGGCTTCCGACGAACTTGCGGCGGCCTTCGGAGGCCCCGGCGGAGAACCGGATTCCGCACCGTCCGGCGCCGCGGCCCGGCCGCACTTCGAGCTCTCGCACGCGTTCACGGGGCGCGAGGGCTGCGAGCGGATCGAGGAAGCGCACCGGGCGGGCAAGCCCTTCGCGATGGCCTTCGTCGATGTGCGGATGCCGCCCGGCATGGACGGAATCGAAGCCGTCCGGAGAATCCGGCGCACCGACCGCGACATCGAGATCGTCATCATGACCGCGTACAGCGACCGCACGCTGGCGGACATCGCCCGCGGCACCGACCTGCTGCACAAGGTGCTCTACGTGAGGAAACCGTTCACCCGCGAGGAGATCCAACAGATCGCGGCGTGCCTGGTGGGCAAGTGGAACGTCGAGCGGGCGCTGAAGACGAGGGCGCGGGAGATCGCCGCCGGCAAGCGGACGCTGGAGGCCGTGCTCGACGCGGCCGGGGACGCGATGGCGATGTTCGACGAGGCGGGACGGTTCGTCCTCGCGAACCGCGAGTTCGAACGAGTCTGCGGTGCCGGGCGGGAGGAACTGCGCGCGATGTCCGGGAAGGAATTGGGCGACAGGCTCGGGGACCGGTTCGGGGAGCCGCGCGCCGCGGGCGTCGAGGCCGGATTCGCCGTGGAGGGAGCCGGCGTACTGGTCGAACGGAAGAGGGAGAACGGATCCGGCCGCCTGTTCCATCGGTCGGAAGCGCCGGTCAAGGACGGACGCGGCGGCGTCATCGGACGCCTCGAAGTGTATCGGGACGTGGCGAAGGACATCGAGATCCAGAGGATGAAGGGCGAGGTGACGCGCCTCCGCGGCGAGCTTGAGACGGCGGACTCGTTCGGCGGGATGGTCGGGGGGAGCCGCAAGATCCGGGAGCTGTACGGGTTCATCCGGCAGGGCGCGGCCAGCGACGCGACCGTGCTGATTCGCGGCGAGACCGGAACGGGCAAGGAGCTGGTGGCCAGGGCATTCCACCGGAACAGTCCGCGCCGGGACGGACCCTTCGTCGCCGTCAACTGCGCGGCGATCCCCGAGAGCCTGGTGGAGAGCGAACTCTTCGGGCACGAGCGGGGAGCCTTTACCGATGCCAGGGAGACGAGAAGGGGCGCCTTCGAACGGGCCGAGGGCGGCACCCTGTTCCTCGACGAGGTCGGGGACATGCGCGCGTCCGCGCAGGCGAAGCTCCTCCGGGTGCTGGAGGAGCGGGAGTTTCAGCGCTTGGGCGGATCCGGGACGAGGAAGGCCGACGTGCGCGTGCTCGCCGCCACGAACCGCGATCTGCGGCGCGACGTGGAGGCGGGCGGGATCAGGGAGGATCTGTTCCACCGTCTTTCCGTCTTCCCGGTGACCGTGCCGCCCCTCCGGCAGCGCCGGGAGGACATTCCGCTGCTCGCGAACCATTTCCTGAAGAAGCAGTCCGAGCGGGCCGGGAAGCCCGTCGACGGCGTGTCGGCCGCCGCGATGCGGATGCTGCTCCAATACGATTGGCCCGGCAACGTCCGCGAACTGGCGAACGTGCTCGAACGCGCCGTGCTGCTGGAGACCGGAAGCGTCATCCAGCCCGGCGGTCTTCCGCGGCGGTTGAGCGAACCCGCGGGGTCCGCAACCGGGCGGGACCGCGCCGCCGTCCCCGCGGTTCGCACCCTCGCGGCCATCGAACGCGAGGCACTCGCCGATGCGCTCGCACTCTCGGGGAACAACGTGACCGAGGCCGCGCGGGGGCTGGGGATCGACCGATCGACGTTATACCGGAAGCTCGAAAGGCACGGTCTGCGGCCGCGCGGATGAGCCCGCGCCCCACCGCCACCGCACTCGCCGGCACCTGAACGGCTGATCACGGCCGTACCGGGAACGAGCCCAAGCGTCGGCTCGGAGCCGGCGCGGGCAGCCCGGCACAACACCCCGACCCCCCAACAGCGGTGCCCTCTTCCCCCGATTCGGCGCGGGTGCTTCGCAAGCCTCATCCGGAGGCTTGCCGGCGCGTAGCGTAACGCAACACTGTTGCAATACGCCACGCTCCGTTCTAAAGGAACTGTCCAACTCGTTGTGTGGCAAGCGGTTGACGATACTCCACCTGTCCGCGCGCCAGCCGGGGACCGGGCGTCTCCCGGCCCGGCAAATAGTTGTCGCGAAGTGACTTAGCCCGGATTTCGGTCGGCCCGGCGTCGCGGATGTGCCGTCGCGTTCCGCCACACCGGCGACCGAACGCATGCGACGCCATAAGTCATTGCGGATACACATCTTATGGTTGTCCCGGGCATTGGCATGGGCCTTGCTTATGAGAGGTACTGTGCGTGGCTGTTGCCATGCACTCGATAACGCAAACGACCACCCCAACAACGGAACATACCGATGACTGCGCGGGACAGGCTGCGTAGGACAAAAGCGGCGAACTGGCAGGCCGAAGGGCGTTCGCCTGGGTACTTGACAAACGGCTCTGAAGCCGCACCTTCGCCGGATCGCCGGATCGCCGGATCGCCGGATCGCCGGATCGCCGGATCGCCGGATCGCCCCCGTCTGCGTGGGCGCATCCGGCCAATGAGCCCGTCCGACGCTTGGCGGCGATGCCTCCGCCTTCTTGCACCCCCGCCTGAACCTTCTTCTTCCGCCGCCCGGCGCTTGTTTCGCTCAGCGAGATCACGGCACGCCGTAGTCGGCGGCTTCTGCGCGTTGATCGCGATGCTGGCCGTGTCCGAAGTGCAGGGCCAACAAGACTTGCCAAGCATCACGCTCGGATTCAGCGGCCCCTCCGACGTTGAGGAAGGCGACACCATCAAGCTCACGATTTCCATAGACAAGGCGTTATCCTCGCCCCTGGAAGGTATCGCGGTCTATATATCCCAACTGGGTGGAAGTGTGCACGATGGCTCATACATCAAACTGAAAGAAATCGGGTATGCCTGTCCCGGATACGAGGATTTCGAAAACGACCGTTGTTTCACGATTCCGGCCGGCAAGAAATCCATCACCGTCGATATACCGACATACCCCACCACGTCGTTCGAGCGCGACGCGAAGATCCACTTCGGGGTTCGTGGTGGATTGCCCCAGTATTACTACAGGAACCATTACAGTTTAGGGTCTCCCTACATCGTCCAGGCGACGGTCCGCGACGGTCCGGACGTGAAACCGGAGGTCACCACGGTGACGTTGCGCGTCCTGGACGCGACGGCGAAGGAGGGGTCGTCCCGTGGTGCGTGGCTGGGCCTGAAGCTGAGCAAGCTTGGAGTCTTCCCATACGGGGGATTGACCGCTGGCCAGAGCCTGCGGGTGCCCCTTGTGTTCTCGGGCGGCCAGCCCGGAACCGACTTCACGCTGGATATGATCGGCGTTCCAGGCGGTGTCACGTTCGATTCGGCCACGAGCACCGTGACCTTCACTGGCCCCAGCTCGACAGAGGCGTTTCTGGATCTCCGCGCCTTGGACGATGCGGACGCGGATGACGAGACCGTGACCGTGGCGGTTCCGGAGCCGGTCGCCTCGGGAATCACCGGGACGGTCGAGGGCAGACGGCGAGGCAACGGCCAGATACGCCTGATCGATGACGACGAGCCGACCGATCAGCAGACGGAACCGCAGGTGGCCATTACTGCGGCCGCAGGCGGCACGGAGGGCACTGCCGCGACTTTCACGATACAGGCCCACCCTGCCCCGAAGACTCCCCTGCCGGTGAGCGTGACGGTGGACACGGTCGGCGACTTCGGCGTCGCGGCCGGGAGCCGCACGGTGACGATACCCACCAGAGGCACCGCCACGCTGACGCTTTCGACGACGGACGACGAGGTGGACGAGGCGGACGGCTCGGTGACGCTGACGGTGAATGCCGGCGACGGCTACACGGTCCTCAGTTCCCGGTCGTCATCGACGGTCGCCATA
>VYDD01000133.1 GCA_009843625.1 Gammaproteobacteria bacterium
GGACAAGGGAGGGGGAAGCGACGGGCGGGCGCCGGGACGCGACTTCGTGCGCGAGATCGTGGCTGCGGACCTGGCCAGCGGGAAGCACGGAGGGCGGGTCGCCACCCGCTTCCCGCCCGAACCCAACGGGCTGTTGCACATCGGCCACGCCAAGGCCATCTGCCTCGATTTCGGGGTCGCCGCCGAGAACGGGGGCACCTGCAACCTGCGCTTTGACGACACCAACCCGGAGACCGAAGAAGCCAGCTACGTCGAGGCCATCAAGCGCGACATCCGCTGGCTGGGCTTCGAGTGGAGCGAGCTGCGCCACGCCTCCGACTACTTCGAGCAGCTCTACGACTACGGCGTCCACCTCATCGAGAAGGGATCGGCGTACGTCGACAGCCTGAGCGAGGAGGAGATCCGCACCCACCGGGGCACGGTGACCGAGCCCGGGCGCCCCAGCCCCTGGCGGGATCGCCCCGTGGAGGAGAGCCTCGACCTCTTTCGGCGGATGCGCGCCGGCGAGTTCGAGGACGGGGCGCACGTGCTGCGTGCCCGCATCGACATGGCATCGCCCAACATGATCATGCGGGATCCGGTGCTCTTCCGGATCCGCCGCGCGCATCATTACCGCACCGGATCGGAGTGGTGCATCTACCCCATGTACGACTTCGCGCACTGCCTCTCCGACTCCATCGAGGGCATCACCCACTCGCTGTGCACGCTCGAGTTCGTGAACAATCGGGCGATCTACGACTGGCTGCTGGAGGAAGTGGAGGCGCCCGAGCCCGTGCCCCGGCAGTACGAGTTCGCGCGCCTGAACCTGGAGTACACCATCGTCTCCAAGCGCAAGCTCCTGCGCCTGGTGCAGGACGGGCACGTGAGCGGATGGGACGACCCGCGCATGCCCACCCTCTCCGGGCTGCGGCGGAGGGGGGTAACGCCAGCCGCCATCCGCAACTTCTGCGGCCTGGTAGGCGTCGCCAAGGCCGACAACCGGGTGGACGCGGCCAAGCTCGAATACGCCATTCGGGACGATCTGAACATGCGCGTGCCCCGCGTCATGTGCGTGCAGCGGCCGCTCAGGGTGGTCATCACCAACTTCCCGGAAGGCGAGTCCGACTGGCTGGACGCGCCGCTCTACCCCCACGACGTGCCGCTGGAAGGGACCCGCCCGGTGCCCTTCACGCGCGACCTCTACATCGAGCGCCACGACTTCATGGAAGACCCGCCGCGCCGCTTCTTCCGGCTGGCCCCCGGGCGCGAGGTGCGCCTGCGCTACGGCTACTTCATCCGTTGCGAGGAGGTGGTGAAGGACGAGGCGGGCGAGGTGGCGGAGCTGCGCTGCACCTACGACCCGGCGACCCGGGGCGGCTCGGCCCCCGACGGCCGCAAGGTGCGCGGCACCATCCACTGGGTGTCGGCGGAGCACGGGCGGCCGTGTGAGGTGCGCCTCTACGACCGGCTCTTCCGCACGCGCGACCCCGACCGCGGCGACTTCATCGCGCAACTGAACCCCGACTCGCTTGTGGTGCACGCGGACGCGCGCGTCGAGCCGAGCATCGCCGACGATCCTCCCGGCACCCGCTACCAGTTCGAGCGGGTGGGCTATTTCATCAGCGACGAGGAGGACTCGCGGCCGGACCGGCTGGTCTACAACCGCACCGTCGGCCTGCGCGATTCCTGGGCGAAGATCAGGAAGCAGCAGATGGCGCAGGAGGCGCGGAAAGCGAAGGGGCGGGGGAGGAAGAAGAGGAAGCGCGGGAGGCGTTGAGGGCGCCCAAAGGGTCAGGCCAGCAACGCGTCCGTCCCCCGGAACGGATCCCGGATCCGCAACTCCGGGAAGAGCATCAGGTCCCGGTCGCGAGACAAGAGCACTTCGACCCCGTGCGCGACGCAGATCGCGGCAACCCGCGCGTCGTGCACCACACCCCCGTGCATGCGCGGGCGCTGGATGAACCGTGCCAGCGTATGCGGAAAGTCGTCGGTCTCTCCGATCAGACGATTCGACGGCGATGCGGCCCAGGCTTCCAGCTGGTGCCACGCCTGCTCCGATGAGCTGGCCCCATCCTTCCAGATCCGGCGGTTGGTGACCACGCTCAGGAACTCGAAGCAGCATGGCCAGGGAATGGCCCATGGGTGGCGCCCCTCCGCCAGCCTTCGCATGATCTCCCGAGCGGCCGAGTGCACCCGGGATTCGCGGCGGTGCGCGTAGACCAGCACGTTGGTGTCTACGGCGATCAACGGTTGCGCCGGAGGTCGTCGTTCGTCACCGGTGCTCCCGGTCGTCGTAGATGATGTCGCGCAGGTCCTGCCAGGAGTAGTCTTCAAGCGGGTCGCGAGCACCCGCGCGGCCGACGCTCAGATCCGGAAGCTCGTAACGCGGAGGCGGTCCCGATGCGTCCAGCACCCGGCGGAGGCCTTCCTCGACCACCGCGCGCAGAGGCCGACCGATCTTGCGTGCATGGCGCTTGGCGCGCGCGAACAGTTCGTCCTGGATGTCGAGCGTGGTCTTCATGATTACATACTACCCATATGAGATGATATGGGGAACCCATATCCTCTGGAGGAACCCTGATGGCTGCATCTGGACATCGTGAATCCGGCGCCGGTCGGGTCCCCCGCTTCCCGATCGATCCCACGCACAGTCGACCACGGCACTGCCTGTGGAGCATTCTGCCGGCGATGCTGGCAGTTGCGTGCGGAAGTCCCTATCCCCCGCCACCGGAGACGGCGCAGGACCCCGTCGTCGACACCCTGCACGGCGTCGTCTTCAGCGATCCTTACCGCTGGCTGGAGGACCAGGACAGTCCCGAGACGCGGACCTGGATCGCCGAGCAGAACGCGTACGCGGAGCAGATCGTGGGTGAGTCGGCGTTGCGTGCCGGGCTGGAGGCGCGGCTGCGGGAGTTGATGAACGCTCCTGGACCGGTGTACCCGCAGCGGCGCGGTGACTTCGACTACTTCGCGTTCCGGAAGCCCGGGCGCGAGGTGGGCGCGATCTACCGGCGGCCAGCGCCCGACGAGCCCGACGACACTCCGCTGGATGTGACTGCGGACTACGAAGTGGTGATCGATCCACTCGATCTGCGAGAGGACGGCACCACCAGCGTCGGCATCCAGGGCTTCTCACCCGATGGCAACCTGATGCTCTACTCCATCCGCGATGGCGGCCCGGACGAGATCGAAGTGCGGGTGCGCGACCTCGAGTCGGGCGAGGATCTTCCCGACCGGCTACCGACGGCGCTCTACAGTAGCGTGGCCTTTACCTCGGACGGCACCGGCTTCTACTACACTCATCGCTCCCGTCAGTCGGGCCCCCGTGTGCGTCGGCATGTCCTGGGCACCGACATGTCGGAGGACGTTGAACTGTTCGGAGCCGCGATCGGGCCGACCGCCTTCGTCAACGCCTCCGAGGTGGACGAAGGCCGCTACCTGATCTACACGGTGCAGCACGGCTGGGCCCGCACCGATGTCTACCTGCAGGATCTTAGGTCGGAGGCCGCCTCGGTACCGCTCATCGTTGGAGCACCGGCACGCTTCCGGCCCCGCTGGGTGGACGGCGAGCTCTACCTGCTCACCAACCTGGACGCGCCCCGCAACCGGGTGGTCGCGGTACGGCCCGAGAGCCCGGATCCGAGCCAGTGGCGCGAGGTCATTCCCGAGGCCGAGGACCTGCTGACGGGCTACCAGTTCATCGGCGACGACATCTTCGCCGACTACCTGCACAACGTGAGCAGCCGCATCGTGCGCTACGGGCCGGACGGGACGGTGAAGGGGGAAATCCCCATCCCCGAGCATCATGTGGCCACCCTGCGTGGGCACGGCGAGGGCGCTGCCCTGCTCTCGCTCACCTCCCTTCTCACGCCCCAGACCGTGCTCCAGCTCGACTTCGAGACCATGGACACCGAGGAATGGCGGCCCTCCCCCGTCCCGTTCGACGGCAGCGCCTACGAGATGAAGCAGGTGTGGTACACTTCGGCGGACGGGACGGAGGCGCCGATGTACGTAGCGCATCGCCGGGGACTCGAACTCGACGGCGCGACCCCCACCCTGTTCTACGGCTACGGCGGTTTCAACGTGAACCTGCTGCCCCGTTTCGACGCGCGCGCGGCGGTCTGGATGGGGCAGGGCGGCGTCTACGCGATCGCTACGCTGCGCGGAGGAGGCGAGTTCGGCGAGGAATGGCACCGCGATGGCATGCTAGAGAACAAGCCAAACGTCTTCGCAGATTTCATCGCGGCTGCCGAGTGGCTGGTGGACAACGGCTACACCAACCCGGACAAGCTGGCCATCCGGGGCGCAAGCAACGGCGGACTGCTGGTCGGGAGCGCGATGACAAAACGCCCGGATCTCTTCCGCGCCGTGTTCGCCGGCCTCCCCGAACTCGACCTGGTGCGCTTCTACCAGTTCACCGAAGCCAACAACATGCCGGCGCTGCTGGCGTACGGCAATGGCGCCGTCCGCGAGGAATTCGAGGTGCTCCGGACCTTCTCGCCCTACCAGAACGTGCGTGACGGGGTGGACTACCCTGCGGTCATGCTTACCCAGGGCGACCTGGACACGCGCGTGCCGCCGCTGCAGGCCCGCAAGACGGCGGCCCGGCTGCAGGCGGCCACCGGCTCAGGGCTTCCGGTGATCCTCGACTACGACGAGCGCACCGGCCACGCGGGCGGGCGCACCTTCAGCCGCAACGTGCGCAACGCCGCCATGGAGCTGGCGTTTCTGCTGCAGCAGTTGGGGGCGGGGGAAGGGTAGCCATCCGAGCCGCGAGTTCAGGGCTGGGCGCGCGTTTTCTACGATCATGATACCGGCGCTGTCGCGGGCCTGGGCCGGCCTCGCGGTCGACAGCCGGGGCCAACTCATTCCGGCGAGCTGGCACCGGGGCGCGAGATGCCGGGGGACAGAAGCGGAATCGGCTGCCTTCGCTTCCTGCGGTAGATCTCGAAATCGCGGTCCAGGGTGAGGACCGGGCTACCGCGATGCAGTTCGGACATCCGGACCAGGCACGCATCCGCGACGGACATCGGGACGTTGCGATACTTGCTCATGAGGGCTGAAACCCTGTCGATCTCGGCCGAAAGGGAGAACGAGATGTCGAGGATGCCGCGGCGGGCCATTTCCAGCACGTCTGCGGGATTGCCCCGTCCAGCGCGTTGGCCGAGAAAGCCGGCCTCCGACACCACCGCCTCGCATGTGAGCAGCGGGGGCGCGATGTTGCTCCATTCCCGGCGCGCCCAATCGTGATGGGAGTCACCCGAGTTCAGCAGGGCGGCCAGGGGTCCCGCATCCACGATGACCCGCCGTCTCACTCCCCGAAACCCTCCATGTACTTCGGGTTGGTGGACAGGTCGGGCGGTCCCTCCCAAGCGCCGACAAGATCGGCGGCCAGGTCCAACGCCGACGGGACCGGCGGGGCATTGCCGATCAGGTAGCTCTCGATGGCCTCGCGAATCAGCGCCGACTTGCTCAGGCCTCTCTCGCGGGCCGCAGCCCGGACCTGAGCCGCGAGCCGGGCGGGCATCTTGAGGGATACGGGCACCATCGGGGAGTCCTCTCATCCTTGGGGGTGATACCAAAATCAGGCATATCAGTATTACGTCACCAGAGCGGAACCGTCAAGCTAGGGCGTGCTCGGTTTCGACGCCGGTGCCCGCAGTCTATGCTTCTCCAGTCCCGCTCCCCGACTCCTGATTCGACTTGTCCCCCAAAGCCTCCACGTGCGGTTGCCCCGAATTCTCCTCGAACTCAACGAGCTGACCCTCCGCTTCGGGGGCGTCACCGCACTCTCACGCCTCAGCATGGGCGTGCGCGAGGGAGAGTTGCTCGCCCTCATCGGGCCCAACGGCGCGGGCAAGACCAGCGTCCTTAACTGCATTTCCGGACTCTACCGCGCGCAGGAGGGGAGCATCACCCTGACCGACGGCGACGGGGTCCGACACGCGCTGCACCGCCTCGCTCCCCACCGCATTGCCGCGCTGGGCGTGGCGCGCACGTTTCAGAACATCGAACTCTTCAAGCACATGACGGTGCTCGACAACCTCATGCTGGGGCGCCACGTGCACATGAAAGGGGGCGTCCTCAGCGGCGGGATCTACCTGGGCCGCCAGCGCCGCCGGGAGATCGAGCATCGGCGCCACGTCGAGGAGGTCATCGACTTCATGAACCTCGAGCCGCTGCGGAGCACGGTGGTGGGCAACCTCGCCTACGGCAACCAGCGGCTGGTGGAGATGGCGCGCGCGCTGGCGCTCGACCCGCACATCCTCCTCCTGGACGAGCCCACGGCCGGGATGAACGCGGAGGAGAAGGAGTCTATGGCGCGCTTCATCCTCGACGTGCACGAGGAGCGCGGCATCACCGTGGTGGTGATCGACCACGACATCGACGTGATCATGGACATCTCTGACCGGGTGGTGGTGCTGGACTTCGGGCGGCGGATCGCGCAGGGGAGCCCGGAGGAGGTCAGAAACGACCCTGCGGTGATCGACGCCTACCTGGGGCACGCGCGGGGAGAGAACGAACCCGTGCGAGCCGGAAGACCAACGTTACGTGAGGGTTGAGCGTGCCCCCACAACACTCTCCCGATACG
>VYDD01000393.1:0-5508 GCA_009843625.1 Gammaproteobacteria bacterium
GTGATTCGGACCACCTTCAGTCCGCTGGTCCGGCGGCTCGTGCACGGCATGGGCTGCCGCTATCGCCTCCACGCCAAGGAACTGCCGGGCCGACCCGATCTGGTGTTCCGGCCGCGCCGCAAGGTAATCTTCGTCCACGGCTGCTTTTGGCACCGCCATGTCGGCTGTCCGGCAAACCGGCTGCCCACGACTCGGCGGGAGTTCTGGCGCGACAAGCTGGACGGAAACGCCCGGCGAGACCGGCGAAACGAGGCGGCCTTGGAGGAACTGGGTTGGCGTTTCCTCGTGATTTGGGAGTGCGAGACGAAGGACTTGGATCGGGTTGCCGAAACGGTCAGGCGGTTTCTCGGTCGCCGCTGACAGCACGCAGTTTCGTCCGGGAGACTTCCAGTGAGGTGGAACGTGTTCCCGTTCATTTCTGCATATTCAGAGTGATACACTGCCCAATGTATCATTTATGTAAACTGTTGTGAATTATGCATTTACGATGCTATATGGTCCGCGAAACGAGGTTCCGCCCGAACTCGGCGACTTGGCGAGCCTGGCGTACCTCCATCTTTCCGGCAACGGCCTCTCCGGTTCGATTCCGCCTGCACTGGGCAGCCTTGAGAATCTGAGGCGGCTTAGCCTCGCCTCCAACGATCTTGCCGGTCCGGTGCCTCCCCAGGTGGGGCGGCTGTCGAGGCTGCAGGAGCTGGATCTCAGCAACAACCAGGCCATGGCCGGAGCGCTTCCGGCGGATCTGACCGCTCTCTCCCGGATCGAGACCATCCATGCGGGAGGCACCGGCCTTTGCGCTCCGAGGGACTCCACCTTCGAGGCCTGGCTGTCCGGCATCCGGGCGCGCTGGATCGCGCGCTGCGTCGACGTGGCCTCCGCAGACGCCTACTTGACGCAAGCGGTGCAGTCACGCGAGTTCCCGGTGCCGCTCGTCGCGGGCGACAAGGCGCTGTTGCGCGTGTTTACGACCGCTGTCGGCGCCACCGGCTCGGGCATCCCCGATGTCAGAGCCCGATTCTACCGCGATGGTTGGGAGACGCACGCCGTGACCATCCCGGGCACGTCGGCTCCGATCCCGACGCGGGTGACCGAAGGTGAGCTGGCCGCGTCGGCCAACGCCGAGATTCCAGGTCATGTGATTCAGCCGGGGGTCGAGCTGGTGATCGACGTCGATCCCAACGGCACGCTGGATCCGGGCCTCGGTGTCGCGAGGCGGATACCGGAGACGGGCCGGCTGGCTGTAGACGTCGAAACCATGCCGCTCCTCGACCTGACGGTGATTCCGTTCGTGTGGAGCGAGACTCAGGATTCGTCGATCGTGGATCTGGTGAGCGCGATGGCCGCAGACCCCGAGAACCATGCCATGCTGGAGGAAACACGCACGCTGCTACCGGTCGGCGATCTGGCGGTGACGGCACATCCACCGGTGGTGAGTTCGAGCAACAGCGCGTTCGATCTGCTCGCCCAGACCGAGGCGATCAGGGTTATCGAAGGCGGCAACGGCCATTACCAGGGGATGATGAACCCACCGGTGACGGGAGCCGGCGGAGTGGCAAAACGCCCTGGCAGATCGAGCTTCTCGCAACCCTATCCCGATGTCATCGCGCACGAGTTGGGTCACAACTTCAATCTGCGGCACGCGCCGTGCGGCCGACCGAGCGGCGTCGACCCCTGGTACCCCTATCCGGACGGAACCATCGGGGCGTGGGGCTTCGATTTCCAGGAGGGTGGCCGGCTGATGCCGCCGTCCACGCCGGACCTCATGTCCTACTGCGGGCCACCCGACGGGAGCAGCGACTACCATTTCATCAAGGCGCTTCGGTTCCGCCTCGTGGACGAGGGCGGTGGTGCCGCAACGCCTGCCACGACGAGGTCGCTGCTGGTATGGGGCGGCGTGGACGCGGAAGACGTACCCTTCCTGGAGCCCGCGTTCGTGGTCGACGCCCCGCCCCTGGTGCCACAGTCCGATGGCGACTACGAGCTTACGGGTTGGGCTGCGGACGGCGGTGCGCTGTTCTCGCTCAGCTTCGCCATGCCCGAGGTGGCCGACGGAGAGGGAGAGGGAAGTTTCGTCTTCGCGCTCCCCGTCCAACCCGCCTGGGCGGACAACCTGGCGAGCATCACACTGTCCGGCCCGGAAGGATCCGCCACCCTCGACGGGAGCACGGATCGTCCGATGGCCATTCTGCGCAATCTCCGAACCGGGCAGGTGCGTGGATTCCTGTGGGATCCGGCTCCACCGACCCAGGCCGCCGCGGACGCGGTGGGAGGTGCCGCCGGGCAGGGGACGGAAATGCTGTTCAGCCGGGGGATACCAGGTGCGATTGCGTGGCGGCGGTGAGTTCCGGGTCGTCGCCCAGCTTGCGGCGGAAAATGTCCGTAGGCCTAACCTGGATCGTCACCGAGCCGACCGCGGATGTAGCCCTCCAGGTGGGCGACATCCTCACGAACCTGAGTGAGGCCCTCACGAACCCGGGTGATCGCTTCAGCGTTTCTGGAGATCGCTTCAGCGTTGCGGGCGATCGCTTCAGCGTTTGCGAAGATCAGTTCAGCGTTGCGGTCGATCCGGTCTCCCAAGCGAGTTTCCATCGCACTCATGTCGGATCGGATGAAGCCGTAGAAGCCGCCAAGCGCCGCCAGCAGCACAATGAACTGTCCCCAGTCCTTCATCCATGCGGATCCGGTGGCTGCTCTGGCTGTATCGGAATCGATCATCGGCCGTGTCCCGGCTACTCCGAACTGGCGAAATGCGCGCCGATCGCGTCGACCGCGGCCTGGACAACGCCGAGTTGTTTCCGGACATCGGTGTGCAGTCCTTCGACCCTCTGGTCGAGCCGCTCCTCCAGCCCTTCGAGCGAGTATCGAAGCTGCTTGAACTTGGCCGACACCGTGTCGACGCTGCTCACGAACTCGACTCCCCGTTTCTCAGCGTGTGCCTCCACGTCGTCGATCCGCGTGGCGAGCTTCGATTCCATCGCGGAGATCCGTCCGTTCAGTTGATCGAACCCGGCGACGACACGACGCTCGAGCTTGGCCAGCGCGACACCGAGTTCCTGAAGCGCGAAACTGTCTTTCATCGTCTATCTGCTCTCTTCGCCTTCGTATGCGATTTGCCCGCCGCGAGCGGGTTCATCCGTGAAGGAGAACCACGGATCCCGGATGGGTCAACCCATGGCGCCGCTCCTGGGGTCCATCCCCCGCGCCAGGGTTCGCCGATTATCGAACGCCTTCGCTCTGGCCTCCCTCAACGTCACCAGCGGGTACGCCCCCAGACCCAGGTTCACGGCCCTGCCGTTGATGTAGAGGCGTTGCGCCCACGTCTTGCTCGTCCGCCCGGTCGACGTGGGCTTGACCAGCAGCGACAGCCCGTAGCCTCCGCGTCCGTCGCCGTATCGGCCCGGCCGCCGGACGGTCTTGACGAAGCTCGCGTTGAGCGTCCTCGGTCGCTCGATCCTCGTATCCTGTCGGTTATCGTGTCCTGGGATTCGCACAACCCAGCCCCTACGGCAACCTGATTCTTCCGCGGACACCCACCGAGTGCTGCGCCCCGCCGAGGCCGCTCTCGCGCCGCGTGCCTTCGAGGCGCAGTCCGACCCCTGACCCGAGTTCGTAGCGCACGCCGCTGCTGAAGGCTCGCGTTCCACCCTGGCCCACGTAGAAGCCGCTGTAGGGCGTGCCGTGGAAGCCGGCGATGCCGTACGCGACTTCGCCGTCCACGTTGGGCGCCATGCCCCGGTCGTGGCCGCCCACCGCGTCGTGCACCCCACGCTCCCACAACTGGTTCACTCCGCTCAGGTGGTTGCCGTAGGAGGGCGCCACGCGGATTGAGAGACCCTCGCCCCGGGTCGCGGGGTCGAACATGAGCGTGCCGCCCATGCCCCATTCCTCGTAGCCTTGGCGCGCCGAGATCACGAAACGGCCGCGGCCCTCGGCGGTCAGCCCGAGACCCGAGTTCGTGTAGCGGAGACCGCCGCCGACCTCCGCGCTGGCGCCGTTTATGCCATCCCCGTTGTCGTAGCGCATCCCGCCCTCGAGCACGAACGCCATCTCGTTCCCGGCGCCGGTGCGGAAGCCCTGCGTCAGCTCCAGGGCGAGCTTGCCGCGCTGCATCTCGAGCGTCACAGCCTCGATCTGCGCGCTCCCGTCCACCGTCACCTCGCCGTACCAGCCCTCGGCCTTGAGGCGGACGCCGCTCGCGCCGCGCGTGAGCAGCTGGTAGCTCGCGCCCCCCGCCCCCGTCAACAGGCTCGCGGGGGTGGTGCGGAATCCTTCGCGTTCGTCGTCGACGTCGATGTCGCCCCGGCCGAGTCCGGCCGAACCCCACACCGTGGCCGTGCCCCCGCCGGAGAACCACGCCATGTAGGGATGCACGCTGGCCATGGTGGTGCCGTAGGTGCCCTTCACCGGGCTGGCGCCGGTCTTGTCGGTGACGTCGAAGGAGCCGGAGGAGTACGAGCCCGCGACGCCTGCCAGGAGGTCGGTCCCCACCCGCGCGTCGATGCCGGCGTGAGCACTCACCATGTTGCCCTTCCAGTCGAGGGCGCTCTGGCCCGGCTCGCCGAGGTAGTGGTACTCGCCCGAGCCCCAGCTCGCCAACTGCGTACCCGTGGCGGACTGCTGCTGCGCGTCGGAGGTGCCGAGGGGCATCGTAAAGGAAGTGCCGCCGAAGAGGGCGGCGAGGCCGGCCTGGTCGCCCTGCGCGAGGCCGAGGCCTCCCGCGTCCGGCGCGGCCAGGCTCGCGGCCATGGACGAGAGCCCGTTCGTCTCGATGCGCCGCTCCATGCCCATTCCGTTGGCCACCGCATCGACGCGACGGGCGATGGCCGACACCGTACTCGACGTCATCGCGGCCGCCACGTGCGGCAGCACGCGCGTATTGAGCCGCCCTGCGCGCCCGACGGGGTCGTCAGTCGCGGCCGAAGCGGTATCCGACGCCGCGCCGGGGCCCACCCGGTTGATCGCCGAGACGCGGTAGTGGCGCGTGCTCCCCGGCAGCAGGCCGGTGTGCGAGAACGTTGTGGCCCTTGACCCGGTATTGACCACCAGATCCGTCCACGCCGTTGCATTCTCCGAAACCTCGATGCGGTAGCCGGTGACGGGCGCGCCGCCGTCGTAGGCGGGCGCGAACCAGAAGAGGTCGATCTGCGTGGCCGTGACCGCGGTGGCCGTCAGCCCGGTGGGCGCGTCGGGCACGGTGGCGTCGGTAATGGCGCTCGCCACCCGCGACGCCCGGCTTACGCCGATCCGGTTGATCGCCGAGACGCGGTAGTGGCGCCGGGTGGCCGGCTCCAGCCCCCTGTGCACATAGGTCGTGCGCGTGTTGTGCGAGTTGGCCACCAGGTTATCCCAACTGGCGCCTCCGTCTTCGGACACCTCGATGCGGTAGCCGGTGATGCGCGAGCCCCCATCGCTGGTGGGCGCTCGCCAGGAGAGCTCGATCCGCGATGTGCCGTCGTCAACCTCCACGCGAAGACGGTAGTCGAGCGGGCCGGGGGCGGAGGTGCTGTA
>VYDD01000393.1:5518-6541 GCA_009843625.1 Gammaproteobacteria bacterium
CCGGGGGGCGCCCGGCACGGTGGCGTTGGTGGTCGCGCGCGCCGTGTTCGAGAACGGCCCGGTCCCCGCGGTGTTGATCGCCGCGACCCGGTAGTGCCGGGTGGTCGCGGGCTGGAGGTTCACGTCGGAGAACGTCGTCCCCGTCGAACTGGTGTTGCGGCGGACGTTCCGCCAAGTGCTGCCGCCGTCGTCCGAGGCCTGGACTTGGTAGCCGAGGATGGGGGCGCCGCCGGTGTTGCGGGGCGCACTCCACGACAGGTCGATGCGCGAGGTGCCCACCGCCCGGGCCGTTAGCCCGACCGGCGCTCCGGGAGCCTGGGCGTACGTGCTCGTGCTCGCCTCGAACGACCACTGGCCGGCTCCCACGCGGTTGATCGCCGCCACCTGGTACCGGTAGGCGCTGGCCGGCTTGAGGCCCGTGTTCGTGTAGGTGGTCACGGTCGAACCCGTGCTGGGAACGATCGTGATCCAGTTGCCGTCGGTGGGGCCGCGCGCCCGAATGGTGTAGCCGGTGATCCGCTCCCCGCCGTCGGTGGCCGGCGCCTCCCAGGTGAGGGTGATGCTGGTCGGTCCCGCCGCCCGCGCGCGCAGGTTCCGGGGCTGGCCGGGCCGTGCGGCGTTGGTGGTGCCTTCGGCCACGCTCGAGGGATCCCCGTGCCCCTGGGCGTTGAGCGCGCGCACCCGATAGAACCGGGTCGTGTTGGGGGCGAGACCGGTGTGTAGGTAGGTGGTGGTGGCGCTGCCGGTGCTGGCCACATGGATGATCCAGGGGCCGCCGCGGGTGGCGGCCCTCTCGATGCGGTAGCCGGTGACGGGGCTCCCGCCGTCGTTGGACGGGGCGCGCCAGGAGAGGAGCAGCTGGGTGCTTCCCCCTACACCGCTCGGGTTCGCTATCAGACTCGTGGGAGCGCCCGGAACGGTGAAAAACTCGGTGGTCGCCTTATCAAAAAAAAAACATACGCTCGTGCCCGCCGCGCTGATCGCCGCGACCCGGTAGTAGCGCGTGGTTACCGGCGAAAGGCC
>VYDD01000277.1 GCA_009843625.1 Gammaproteobacteria bacterium
GGACAGGACGGCGCCCGCGAGGGCTCGTTGCCGTCCGTCCCGCCCACAAAGTGCATCAACCCGCGGGGGTGCCGCCACCTCCGGGACCGCGCGGGGCACGCGCGATTCCCTCCGCCTTCTTCGCCACGGCCTTGGGCACCTCGGTCGGGGTCGCGCCTCCCAGCAGCTGTTCCGCGAAGTCCAGGCGCTCCTCCACCGACCCCAGGTGGTAGGCGATCTCGGTTACGTCGCGGCGGATTCCCTCGAGTTCGGCGCGGGTCGGGGCGCCGGTTGCGCTCACTCCCGGAATGCGGCGCATGAAGAACTGGGCGAGGAGGATGCCGGCCGCGCCGATCATGCCGCCGGTGACGAAGACGGATACCAGCACGATCAGGATTTCCGCTTCCATGCCTTCCCGCCCCGTTCGAGGAAACCGGCGCCGGCGCCGCGGCTCGAAGCGCCCGCGCGCGACTCGTTTATCGCATGAACCCGCGGGATGGTTCCCCGACCGGTCTTCCCCGGGCTCATCGAGGTGAGCCTCAACGCCCTTGCCCCGCTTTCGGCGACGGATTCACTTGTGCACCACTGTCCCGGGCAGCCGCCGTGTCGTCCCTCCATCCGAACAGAGCCCTACCATGAACGCCATCGTCAGGTTTCTCTCCCGTCCGATTTCGCCCGCGCCGCGCGCGTTTTCGCCCCTCCTCATGCTCATCGCGCTCGCGCCGCGCCCCGCGGAGGCGGCTCCCATTCCGGCCCCGCAGGAGTCCGATGCCCAGGCCGGTCCGGCGAACTACGAGCTCGCCGCCCGCTTCGCGCCCTACCGAATCAGCGAGATGGTGCATTCGACATCGGTCGATCCGCAGTGGATCGAGGGCACCGACAGGTTCTGGTACGAGTGGGAGAACGCCGACGGCACGTTCTTCTACATCGTCGATCCCGGCGCCGGATCGCGCACCCTGCTCTTCGACAACGACCGCATCGCCGCCGAACTGACGCGCATCACCCGCGATCCGTGGGACGGGCAGCATCTGCCCATCCGCAACATCCGCTTCATCAGCGACAACATCCTCCACTTCGAGGTGGAATCCTCGCAGGACGAGGAGGTGGAGGATGAGGACGAGGAAGTGGAGGAGGATCAGGACGACGAGGAGGACGACTCGGGCAGTTCGACCCGCAAGCGGGTCCACTACTTCGAGTACACGGTGTCGACCCGGACCCTGCGGGAGCTCGAGGACTACGAGGCCCCCGACAACCATCCCGACTGGGCCAGCGTGTCCCCCGACGGCCAGACCGTGGTCTTCGCCCGCGACCACAACCTCTTCATGATGGGCGGCGACGACTACGAGCAGATTCTGGAGGCCCGGCGAGGCAAATCCGGGGACGAAGCCGACGACGCCGAGGACGATGTCGAGGTCTCCGAGACCCAGCTCACCACCGACGGCGAGCAGTACTACACGTACGAGGCCAACTACACCGGCCGCGGCGAGACGAACGTCACGCTCGAGGAGGAGAAGGATGACCGCAAGGCGGCGTCGATCTCGTGGGCCAAGGACTCGGAGCGCTTTGCGCTGATTCGGCGCGACAACCGCGAGGTCGGCGAGCTCTGGGTCGTGCACGTGGTGGGGAATGGCAACGACCGCCCGGAACTCGAGACCTACTCCTACGAGATGGCCGGCGAGGAGTCGGTCACGCAGGAGGAACTCATCGTCTACGACCTGGCCTCCAAGAGCCAGGTGACCGTTTCCCACGAGCCCTGGAAGGACGAAGATCTGAGCATCACGACGCAGCGCCAGTTCGACTACCCGGACTCCGACGAGCCGGACCGCTCGCTGTGGATCTCGGACGACTCCGAGGAGCTGTACTTCATGCGCCTGAGCCGGGACCGGCACCGGGCCGCGGTCATGGTTGCGGACGCCGCCAGCGGCGATGCCCGCATGCTCTTCGTGGACAGCCTGAACACCTACATCGAGACCCGTCCGGTCGAAATGCTCGACAACGGTGACATGCTGTGGTGGTCGGAGCGGGACGGCTGGGCCCACCTCTACCTCTACGGGCCAGACGGGGAAGTGAGGCAGCGGCTCACCGAGGGCCCCTGGCACGTGGACGGCATCGTCGGCGTGGACGAGGCGCGCGGCTTCGTCTTCTTCACCGGTCAGGGACGAGAAGAGGGCGAGGACCCCTACTACGCGCACCTCTACCGGGTGAGCCTGAACGGTACGGGGCTCACGCTGCTGAACCCCGGGAACTTCGACTTCCAGTCCGAGATGGGCGAGTCGAACCGCTACTTCGTCAGCAACTACTCGCGCGTCGACACGGCTCCCACGACCGCGCTCTTCGACGCCTCCGGCCGGCGCATCATGGATCTGGGAGAGGCAGACTTCGGCGCTCTGGAAGCCGCCGGGTACCAGTTCCCCGAGACGTACCAGGTGGAAGCCGCGGACGGCGTGACCGACATCTACGGCGTGATGTACAAGCCCTACGACTTCGATCCGTCGAAGACGTATCCCATTGTCGCGTACGTCTATCCGGGACCGCAGACCGAGTCGGTGTCGAAATCGTGGTCCGCCAATCCCTACGAGCAGGCGCTCGCGCAGTTCGGCATGATCGTCGTGACCATGGGGAACCGAGGCGGACATCCGGACCGCTCAAAGTGGTACCACAACTATGGATACGGCGATCTGCGCGATTATGGACTAGCGGATAAGAAAGCCGTCATAGAGCAACTGGCAGACCGCCACGACTTTATCGACGTAGACAAAGTAGGAATATACGGACATTCCGGAGGCGGCTTCATGTCCACCGCGGCCATGCTCGTCTATCCCGATTTCTTCAAGGTCGCGGTGTCGTCGGCGGGCAACCACAACAACGACGTGTACAACCGGTCCTGGTCGGAGACCCACCATGGCGTCAAGGAGGTCGTGGACGACGAGGGCAATGTGAGCTTCGAATACGACATCGAGCGCAACTCGGACCTCGCCGCCAACCTCAAGGGCCACCTCCTGCTCACAACCGGCGACAACGACAACAACGTCCACCACGCCGGTACCTTCCGCATGGCGGAGGCTCTCATCCGCGCCAACAAGCGGTTCGACTTCTTCATCTTCCCGGGCCAGCGCCACGGCTTCGGCGACATGAGCGACTACTGGTTCTGGCTGCGCGCCGAGTACTTCGTGAAGCACTTGCTGGGCGACACCCGCTGGGACGTGGACATCATCCCGCTGCAAATGAACTCGCCGCAGACGCGCTGAGGGGGGATCTGAACACCGCCAGGCCGATCTGCGATGCCAACAGCACTACGCCGCAGAGAGACCGTGTCAAAGGATCGCGCAGCATGAGATCAGCTTCCCTTCGCCGACGGGCGCTGGCGGCCGCGTGTCTAGTCCTCTGTGCGACTTCCGGCTGCCGGCCCGACGAGGACCCAGCCGAGCTGTCGGAGGCCCACGCCGTGGCGATCCGTGACAGCGTGTCTAATGCGCTCGATGCGTTTCGCGAACTCGGCTCGGGCCTGGACCCGACTGCGGTCGCCGGCTTCTACTCCGAATCCCCCGCGTTTCAGTTCTACGAAAACGGGGCGCTGCGCTACGAGTCGGCGGCCGACGTGCGCGCCGCGCTCGAGGGTCTCGGCCCGGGAATGCGGGTCACGACGGAGTACTCGGACACCGACATCGAGGCCCTCGCGCCGGGTGTCGCGCTGGTCCGGTCTCTTTTCGAGAGCACAGTCGAGGGTGAAGGCGGGTTCGCGTTTACGTACAGCGGGGCGATGACGGCGGTCTGGGTCCACGAAGCGGACGGGTGGCGCATCCTGAGCGGGCACACCTCCGCGCCCGTCCCCCGGGGAGGCGCGGAGGACGGGGCTCCGTGACAGGGCGGCAGCTGACTCGCCGCACCTTCCTCAAAGGCGCATTCGCCGCGGCCGGACTCGCGCCCGGCGCGTCGCCACTGGCGAAACGGCGTGGTGTCCCTTTGCGCCGCGGCGCCACCGCCGCTGATTCCTCGCGGCGCGACGAGAGAGTGCTCATCGTCGGCGCAGGCATGTCCGGCCTGGCGGCGGCCGCCGAACTCCGTGAGCTCGGATTCGCAGATGTTGCGATTCTGGAAGCGCGTGACCGAATCGGCGGGCGCCTCTGGACGGACGCCATTGGCGGCAACATTCCCGTCGATCTCGGGGCATCCTGGATCCACGGCGTAGACGGCAACCCCATCACCGCCATCGCCAGGGGAAACGACATCGCAACGCACCCCACCGACTACGACAACGACGTGGTGCACTTCCACAATGCCGAGCGGCCGTCACCATCCGCCGGGCGGGCGCTGCGCCGTTTCTGGCGACTCGCGGAGCGCCAGCCCGGCACCAACCTGCAGTCTGTCTACGAACAGCTACTTGGTATCGAGCCGCTGACGGTCCCGGACCGGCGCTATCTGGACTATCTGTTGAACACCATCGTCGAGCACGAGCACGCCGCCGACCTGCGGAATCTCTCCCTGGAAAGCATCCAGGGCGGAGATGAGTATGACGGCCATGACGCGGTGTTTCCGGGCGGATACGGACAGGTCGCCGACGTTCTGGGGGGTGGCCTGGACATCCGGTTCCGGGAAGCCGTGACGGAGATCGACTACGCAGAGACGGACATCGTCCTGACGACGGCCGCCGGTGCGACCTTCGAGGCCACCCGAGTCGTGGTTACGGTTCCGCTCGGAGTGCTGAAGCAGGACCTCATATCGTTCCTGCCCCGGTTGCCGCCGCGGAAGCGCGGCGCGATCGACGGCCTGGAGATGGGCGTGCTCAACAAGACATGCCTGCTGTTTGACGACGTGTTCTGGGACAACGACGTGGAACTCATCGGCTACGTCGGTGCCCGGAGAGGGCAGTGGGCCGAGGCCCTCAACCTGCATCCGTACACGGGGCATCCGATTCTGATGATGTTCAACGCCGGAGCCTACGGCGCCCGGATCGAGCGGCTTTCGGACCAGGAGATCGTCGCGCAGGCGGTTGCGGCGCTCGAAAGCATGTATGGCGTCATCCCGCCGCCCGTGGATGCCCTCATCACACGTTGGCGCTCGGATCCGTGGGCCCGGGGGTCCTACTCGTATGTGCCGGCCGGATCCTCGTATCGGCGATACGCCGAACTGGGCGAGCCGGTCGGCGACAAGCTGTTCTTTGCCGGGGAGGCGACACACGTCGAGTTCCCATCGACCGTGCACGGCGCGTTTCTCTCGGGCGTTCGCGCAGCCCGCCAGATCGCCGCGCTCCCCGCGCGCGGTGGCGAGGGAGAGGCGTCTAACCGGACGAGAACGGCGTCCAGCCCGAGGCTATGGTGGGCTCGCGCATGATGCGGAGGTCGGGTGGGGTGACGATCTCGCAGGTCGGGCCGGGAGCGCGGGCGCGGCGGCGGTCGAGGGTGACCAGCGGGCAGGAAAGGGCCTCGGCGAGCGCTACGTACCACGCGTCGTAGATGGTGATGTTGTGGCGCAATTCCCATATGCGGTCTGCCAACGGGGCGAACGGGTAGAGTTCGATTTCGAGCGTGAGCAGGTCGCGGTGCGCGAGAGCCGCTTCAAAGCTCGGAAGATGCCCGGTCAACTCCATGCGACGAAGCGCGTTGCCTGCCTCGGCCAGAACCATCTGCGGAGCCGCCATCGAACCCTTCTCGCCCGCATCCGCGATCGCGGCCTCGGACCAGGTTCCATCCGGTCCCAGGTGCGCGACGGCCGCCGCGAGCACCGACCCATCTACGACGACCGTCACTTCCGGTCAGCGTCCCGCGCGCGTAGAATCTCCTCCGTGGTCACGCTGTTCTTCATCGCGCGCTTGTGGGCGCGGACGTCCCTGAGCCACTCCTCGATCGAAGGCTTGGCCACCAGCCGCACCAGTTCGCCACGCAGGTACTCCTGCATGGACTGGCCTCTTGCGGCAGCGCGCGCGGCGATCTTGTCGCGCACTTCCTCGGGCACGCCTCGGATGGTGATCTGAACGCTCATGACAGCATTTTAGCGTCACAGACATCAATCTGCAAGCACTGGCCGACGGCCGTCAGCGTCGCCAGGCTCCCGGACCCGGAATCCCGCGACTGAAGAGCACCTCGGTGCCGGGATCCCGATCCACTGCCTCGTCCGCGTCGGCCTGCGTCTCGATGCTCGGCGGAAGGTCGCGCAGGATGGCCCGAATCCGATGGGTGTCCGGGTCGCGCAGGATCGCCATCGGACGGCGGCTCTCCTCGTCCAGCGTGGCTGATCCGCGCGGTCCGGTAAGGGTGACGCTGGCCAGGCTGCCCGCCCAGCCGGGCTCCACCGGGAGCATGAAGACGAAGCTCGAGCTGCCGTCGCCATCGGCCACCACCGGCATCTCGAAGGGCAGGGAGAAAAGCACTGTCCCATCGCCGGCCCGACCGATGACTACGTACTCACCGATCGAGCGCGGCAGCGAGGCCGGAGCGTCGATTACGAAGACGGGGTCCAGGAAGGGCACGCCGTCGGCGTCGATGCCGCCCCAGAGAAGCAGATTCCGGGTGCGGATCGTACCCTGCGCGGTGGGGGGGGCCGCGG
>VYDD01000024.1 GCA_009843625.1 Gammaproteobacteria bacterium
GCGAGGAAGGGCGCATCACCCTGACCGAAACGGAGGCGCGCGCCCTGCTGGAGGCGGCGGGACTGGCCTTCCCGGCCGCCGAGGTCGCCGACTCGGCACACGCGGCGGCCCGGGCGGCAGAGCGCCTCGGGGATCCGGTGGCGGTCAAGCTGCTCTCCGGGCGGATCACCCACAAGTCGGACGCCGGCGGGGTGGTGCTCGACGTAGTCGATGGCGCAGCCGCCGCCCGCGCCTTCGAGGCCATCGTCTCAAATGCCCATGCCTATGCCCGCGCCGAACGCCTGCCTCCTGAAGCCTGGTCCGTACTGGTCACCCCGATGCTGCCCGCACCCACGGCCGAACTGCTCATTGGGGCGTACCGCGACCCCCAGCTCGGTCCCATGCTGACCGTAGGCATCGGCGGCACCCGGGTGGAGGTGCTGCGCGATGTCACCCACCGGGTGCTTCCCATCCAGCCCCGTGACGTGGAGATGATGATCGGGGAACTGCGCGCCCGTCCTCTGCTTGACGGTACCCGGGGCCATCCTCCCGTCTCCGCCGGCGGGATCATCCGGGCAGCCGAGGCCGTAGCCCGCTGCGTCATGGCGTGGAGCGCGGTTGCCGAAGTCGAAGTCAATCCCCTGTTCGCCTACGGCGACCGCGCCGTGCCGGCCGACGCGCGCGTGGTCCTGTCCCCTCCGTGACGACGCGCATCCATCGAGTCCGGAGATGTCCCGCACTCCCGGGCCAACGTTGCAAGCCCGCGAGCCGGACCCCCATCTTGCCATCTGCCGAAGTGCACGCCCCACCCTCACCCTGGAGGCATCCATGAACAAGAACTTCCTCATGGCCACGATCGCGGGCGGCATTACGCTGTGGGTACTGGGTTTCGTCATCTACGGCGTGCTGCTGGCGGACTTCTTCGTCAACGACGCGATCAACCCCGAGCCCATCATGTGGGCGGTGACGCTGGGTCAGCTCCTTTCCGCGGCGTTCCTCACCATCATCCTCGGATGGAAGGGCGTCGCCAACGCGAAGGAGGGCTTTCAGGCCGGAGCGATCATCGGGGCCGTGATGGGCCTTGCCTTCGGCCTGATGATGTACGGGACGATGGTGGGCATGCACACGATGGCCACTCTCCTCGGCGATACCGTGGTCTCGCTGGTCGTCTACGGGGTCGGCGGCGCGGTGATCGCGATGGTGCTCAACCGCGGAGGCGCCGAAGCTTGATCCAGGCTCCGGCAGCATAGTCGCCCGAAGTCCCCCCAGGGGCGGATGGATGCCATTATCGGCCGAACACTACCGACAGCCGCCTCCGCAGCTCGTCCCGCACCTCCCGGAAGGCATCCAGTTGCTCCTGCGGGCTCCCGGTAGCCGCCGCCGGGTCGGGCAGGCCCCAGTGCACCCGGTGCGTGTCCCCGAGCCAGACCGGACACACCTCCTCGGCGCACAGCGTGACCACGGCGTCCACCGGACGCGCCACATCGTCCACGCCCTTCGAGTAGTGACCCGAGATGTCGATTCCGACCTCGGCCAGTGCCGCCACCGCCTGCGGCCGGACCGACGCCGGCTCCGAGCCGGCGGAAGAGACCCTGACGCCGGCGGGCGCAAGATCACGCGCGATCCCTTCGGCCATCTGACTGCGCGCCGAGTTGGCTACGCAGAGGAAGAGGATGTGCCGGAATCCCGGTTCGCGCAGCGCGTCCGCGTCCGAGCGCCAGCTCTCGCCGAGCCCCGTCATCCGCTCCGTTTCCTCCTGTCCCGGCCGGGATCGTGGAAGTAGGATTGCAAATCCCATGAGACACGATACCGACCGGCCGGTTCGCCCCGCCACGCCCATCCTCCTGGCGGCCCACGGACTGCTGGGCTCGCTGGCCGCCTGCGCTCCTTCCCCGGAAGCCCCGTCCACCGCCGATCCGGCCACCGTGCAGACGGCCCTCCACGACTTCCGCGTCGAGGAAGTCGCCGACGGCCTGGTCCGCCCCTTTGCCATGGCCTTCACGCCTGACGGCGATCTGCTGGTGACGGAGCGTCCGGGCCGGCTGCGCATCATCCGAAACGGAGAGCTGCTGCCCGATTCCGTGGACGGGTTGCCCGAGATACGCGCCCTGGGACGCGGGGCGCGATCGATGGACGGGTTCGAGCAGGCCGGGCTGCGCGATGTCGTTCTCCACCCGGACTTCGCCACGAACCGCCTTCTCTACCTCAGCTACACCAGGCCGGGGCCCGATTCACTGGGCAACATAGCCATCGCGCGGGGGCGATTCGCCGACGACAGGGTGACCGAGGTCGAGGAGCTGTTTCACGCCGACGCCCCGGGAAACGGAACCGACCGCAGCTCGATGTGGGGAGGACGACTCGCGTTCGACGACGACGGCTACCTCTTCATGACGCTGGGGGACCGGCAGTGGCCTTCCGTGGGCGACCTGACGGCGCATCCCGCGCAGGATCTCGCGAATCACAACGGGACCACGATCCGGATTCACGACGACGGCCGGATCCCCGACGACAACCCGTTCGTGGACGTGGAGGGTGCGCGCCCCGAGATCTGGACCTACGGCCACCGCAACGCCCAGGGGATGGCCATCGACCCCGAGACCGGCGACCTGTGGCAGAACGAGCACGGCCCGCAGGGCGGAGACGAGCTCAACCTGATCGAGTCCGGCCGCAACTACGGCTGGCCCGTTGTCGGCTACGGCGTCCACTACCGGACCGGCCTCCGGATCCACGCGGGCACACAGCACGAGGACATGCAGGCGCCGGCACACGTCTGGGTGCCCTCGATCGGCGTATCGGGGATGCTCTTCTACACGGGCGGAGCGTTCCCCGAATGGCGCGGCGACGCCCTGGTGGGCGGACTGCGCGGCCAGCGCCTGGTCCGGCTGCGCCTCGATCAGCGTCGGGTGGTCCGCGAGGAAACGCTGCTTCAGGACATCGGCCGCATCCGCGACGTTCGCCAGGGCCCCGACGGGCTGATCTACCTGGCCATCGACGGCACCACCCGCGACATCGATGGCCCGCCCACGAGGATCGTCCGAATGGTGCCGGCGGGCCGGCGATAGGGGCGCGCCGGGCGGGAGCCTTCAGCCCATTCGACTCAGGAGCGCGCCGGATCCGGGATCCGGGCCACGATCACGCGCACATCGAAGTCCTGCGCCAGGACCTCGACAAGGAATGTCGCGCTCGCGCCTCCTTCCGCCGCGCGGAAGTCGTGGAAGCGCACACCGCTCCCGGTGAGTTCACCGCGGAAGGGCCGGCCCACCGAGAAATCCGCCCACAGCACCGCCGTGTCGTCGGACGATCCGGTTCGCGTCACCGGCCAGGGATAGTGCCCGGGGGCGTTCAGGGAGGGAGCGAACTCCCCGACCTCCGGAAAGTCATAGGAAGAGAAGCGCGGTACGCCGTCCACCAGGCTGTCCTCGGCCCCCGCCACCGACATGGCCACCGCGTGCTGGGTCAGCAGATCCCCGAAGGACAGACCGCTGACGCTCTCGATGCCCGACAGGCCGGGGGCGGTGAGGGAGTCGTTCAGCGCGGTGACGAACGCCTCGTCGCCGGCGGGCGAGCTTCCGGCCGCGCCGAACCAGTCGCGCAGAAAGCGATGATAGTGCCAGCCGCTCCCGTACACGTTGCCCCGGTCCCTGGGCTGGAACGTGACCGCGTTGGGACGATCGGTGAACCAGGCGAAGGCGGATGCGGTGCGGCCGATCAGGTTGACGATCCCGTACACTTCCGGATACGACCCGGTGATCCCCGCCTCGAGCTCCTCGCCGGTCACCCGGGCGCTCACCGCCGGTCCCCCTGCGGCCTCCCACGCGAGGCGCGAACTCATTTCCTTGGCGATCTCGGCCGTGCCCTCTTCGATCCAGGTCGGATGAAAGTCCGGATCGCTCTCGCCCGCTACGCCGAGTGAATGCCGTACCCGCTTGTAGAGGGAGCTGACGTGCTTGACTTCGTGGACGAGCCCGCCGAAGGCCCAGTAGCGCTCGCTGTCGAGCTGGGCGAAGGCGGCGGCACTCATGCGCACCAGTTCCATTTCGTTGGACGAGGCGCATTCCTCGCGGGGGAGGGTATGGTCTCCTCCCCATACGAACGCCCTGATCCCGCTGAGCAATGGGTCAACCACCACGATGACCCGGCCATCGCCGTTGACGTCGCTCGTGCCGCCGAAGTAGCGCTCGATTACGGGGGCTCCGTAGTCCGCGTAGTAGGCGATGATCCGGTCGGCGTTGGCCCTGGAGATGCCTGCCTCTTCGCCTGCGTCTTCGTAGACGGCGATGTGGCGGTTCTGAGTGACCAGGCGGGCCTCAAGGGTGGTATAGGTATCGCAGCGGTCCCATGGTTCGGCCGTCGGATTGTACAGACGGAACGTGCGCGTCGACGGGATCCGCCCTGCATCAGCGGCCACCGTTCCACCGACCCTGGGTGAGTGGTCGGGCAGGATCTCCAGACGACCATCCACCGACAGGCGCGAGAAGAGCTCGTCTTCCTGTCGTCGTATCTCTCGATGCAGCGCCGCGTTGGCGCGCTCGATCTCCTGGATCTCCTGCAGTTCACGGGCGGAGATGGCCTGGCGGAAAGCGGGCGAGGCTGCGGCCCGGCGCGCGATCGGGGCCCGCGCCGGTGCCGCGACGGCAGCGGCCCGACTGTCCGCGGCAGCCGGCTCGACGTGCAGCGCCACCGGCATGATGGCGGCGCTCCCGCCATCGGTTCCCGCCAGCGTAACGCGGTAGTACGCGCCCGCCCGGGGAGCGCGCACGTAGAAGCCGCATCCACGCATCGCCTCCTCTTCCAGAATCCGGACCTCGCCCAGCTCCAGTCCCAGCGGAGCATCGCACGCGCGCAACGTGAACTCGCGAATCGCTTCCGCGCCCTCCGAGTCGGTGAGCCGCACCTCAAGCACGACGGTGGCCGTATCCTCCGGAACACCGCGGATGGTCCCGCGGGAGTCCAATCGGAGGCCCCGGGGCAGGCTGCTCCCCTCCCCGAGGCTCCACGCATACCCCTCGGTGGAGCCGCCCCTCGCACGCAGGCCGACGAAGTAGGGCAGCGTAAGCCGGGCCCGCGAGAGGGAGTCGGTCTCTATGGTCAGGGGAAGCCGTTCCCCTGTGGCCCGGAACTGCGCAGTCACGCTCCCCGCGCTGGCGGCCAGCGTGTGCGCGGCGGCGGTGCCAAGCGTCCAGGTGGTCTGGGCGAGCCCGGCCGGGTTGGTGACGGCCGACGCGGGCGTCACGGAACCGCCGCCCGAAGTGACCGCGAACCGCACCTGAACCAGCCCCGCCGGATGGCCGTTGGCATCCGTCACGCGCACCACGGCCGCGACCGGCAGCGCCTCGCCGATGAAGCCCGCCTGGAGGTCGCCGGCCACCTTCTCGATCGCACCCGGCTCCTGGGCCACGGTCACCTGGATTCTCGAGCTGAGCGTTCCGGAGGCGGCGGTCACCGTCGCCGTCCCCGCAGCGACCGCAGTGGCCACCCCGGTGCCGAAGTCGACCATGACCGTCCCGGGCCGGTCGCTCGTCCACGCCACCCGCTGACCGGACACCGGATCGCCGTAGTGGTCGATGACCTCCGCCTGCAGCTGCGCCGTCTGGCCGAGGGCGGTCAGCGTCAGGTCGCCGGGGGACACGACCAGGGTGGCGGGGATTCCGGGCGGCGGCCCCGCCGGCTCGTCGCTGCAGGAAAGCAGCACGGCCACGCAAAGACACGCGCAAAGCGGGCTTGGCAGCAGCGTGGGAAGTTGCGTCAGGACTCGATGCGGCATGGACCTAAGATAGGGAAACCCACGGTTCGGGCACGTTCGCGCGATGCGCTCGCAACCGCGCCGCTACCCAGCCAGCACCGCCCCGCCGTTCACGTTCAGGATCTCGCCGGTGACGTGCCGGCCCAGCTCGGAGCAGAGGAAGACCACGGGGCCCGCCACGTCCTCCGCGGTCGCGATGCGCCCGATGGGGATGGAGGCGGCGATCCGCTCCCGACCGCCGTTCTGGAAAGCGGTGGCCGACATTTCCGTGTCCACCCAGCCCGGCGCGACGCAGTTGACCGTGATCCCCCGGGGCGCGAGTTCGATGCAGAAGCTCTTCACGAACGAGCCCATCGCGCCCTTGGCCGCCGCGTAATCGGCGTGATACGCTTCACCCCGCTGCCCGGCCGTGCTGCCGATGAGCACGAGGCGACCGTAAGCCCGCAGCAAGCGCGCGGCGCTTCGGCAGGTGTAGAACACCGAGTGCAGGTCGGCCGCCATGGTCTCGTGCCAGCGCTCGTCGCTGATCTCCGCCACGGGGGTATCGGCGGTCGGCCAGATCCCGTGGTTGCCGACAAAGATGTCGAGGCCGTCGAATTCGCGCGCCGCCCTCGCGAACAGCGCATCGGCAGCTTCGCGCCGGGACAGGTCGCCCGCCGCCGTCCAGGCCGCCACCCCGTGACCCCGCACTTCCTCGGCAACCACCTCCGCCTCGTCGCGGCGGCTGCGGTACGCGATGCCCACGGACGCCCCGGCCCGCGCCAACTGCAGCGCGACCGCCTTTCCGACGCCGCGGGAT
>VYDD01000191.1 GCA_009843625.1 Gammaproteobacteria bacterium
CCCCCCCCCCCCCCTTTTTTTTTAAAATTTACCCGCCCACCCCCCACATCACCAAAACCTTCTTGGGCGCCGCCGCCTCTGGTTAAAACGCCCCCGGGGGGGGGCGGGGTCAACACGGCTGCCATCCACCTCTGCCGCACGCTGGTCCCGGCCACCCGCATGGTCGTGACCGCCTCGCCGAGGAAGGTGGAGCGGGTGCGGGCGATGGGCGTTCACCACGTGGTGGACTACACGGCCGAGGAGTTCGCGCCGGCGGTGCGCGCCTTCACGGGGGGCCGGGGGGTGGATGTGGTGCTCGACCACATCGGCGCCGCTTACCTGAAGGGCAACCTGAAGGCCATGGCGCCCGGCGGCCGCCTGGTCGTGATCGGCCTGATGGGCGGACTCAAGGCCGAACTCAACCTGGCCCTGCTGATGGTGAAGCGGCACACGGTCATCGGCTCGGTACTGCGCTCGCGGCCGGTGCCCGAGAAGGCCGACATCATGGCCGAGTTCGAGCGGGTGGTGGTCCCGCATTTCGCGGCGCGCCGCATCGTGCCCCTGATCGACAGGGTCTTTCCGCTGCGGGAGGCGGCCGAAACGCATCGGCAGATGGAAGCGAGCGCCCACTTCGGCAAGCTGGTGCTGAGGGTGCGGGAGCAGTAGCCCGCACTACCGCCCGGCAGAGGCTTTCACGATCCCGGGATCGTAGCGGTAATCCGTAATCTCACCCGGCTCAAGGCGCGCGAAATCGGGATGAGCGGGATTGACGATGTAGTTGACCTCACCGATGACCACCGCGCTTGGCACTGCGAGGACGGCGGATTCCAGCGAGGCGAGCCATCGATCCCCAATCCTCTGGGTGGCGGGATGCAGGCTGGTACGGGCCCAATCGGCGGGCAACTGCCGGCGATCCACCGCCTGGACGAGATCTGCCGGGATGCCAACGGAGAGCTTCCGGTACGCGTTCAGCACATCGCTTACGTGGAGATGAACGAGCAGCTCCAGGCTCGCCAGCGCCAGACTGCCGGCCAGGTAGACGACCCTTCGTCCCGGGCTGCTCCAGCGCCCGCCATTCCGCAACGTCCCTTTCCCGGAAAGCATCTCCTCCACGGTGCGGGCATATTCGGGCACCGCGATGCGCCAGCCGCGAAGGGAGTTCTCCGCCCGCCCGGCAGTTCGTGGACGAGTCCGTGCGCGCACCGGCAGCGGTGAGTCGCCGGACCGGGTGCTAACTGAAAATACCGTGCCGAATCCGTCCGATGACTTGTTCCACTTCTCTGCTCCCCACCTCCGTGGATGCCCGTTCAAGCGGTGACTCGCCCTCGAGCAGATCGTGCGGATCCCTGAGCCAGCGGCTGGCGGCCTTGCCATCGCCCAGCATCATGTCGTGGACCAACGCCACCAGACGGGCCACGCGCACCAGGCGATCCGACTCCTCCGGGGTCAGCACTCCCGCGTTGCGCCGCCGGGCCAGGGTGGTGGGGGACAGATCGATGACCCGCGCGAGAGCAAGGCGCCCCACTCCAGCGGCGGCCGCGACCTCGTCCAACGTCGAGAACGGGAGGCCGTTCCGTACCAGGGCCACCGCTCCCTCGCGAACGAGAAGACGGTTGAGAGCTGACCGCGACTCCGGCGTCGGATATCTCATTTCGATGTATCCCAAATGGTATGTCATCTGATGCCATATGGTATCATGGTAACGCCAGTCGCCCGGGCCGGCAACGGAGGCGGACCGTCGTCCCGTGGCATACCATCCGCCGGGGATGCAGGCGCGTTCTTGCGTCCAGCACCGGGGAGGCCGCAGTTGCCACCCGCCTTCCTTGGCAGGCCGCGCGCGGCTCCCTAGGTTTGCCCGGACTCGCGGGGAGGCCCGCGGGCTCGATTCGAAAGCCATCACGGAGGATCTGTTCATGACGACCGCAACCGCACTGAAATCCAGGACCGCCGAAGACACGCTCGCTCGCAAGAGCCGGGACGAGGACGTCATCTCGGGTGGGCACCTGGCAGCCCGGGCGCTGGCCAACGAGGGCGTCGACACCGTCTTCACGCTGTGCGGCGGGCACATCATCGACACCTACGACGGGTGCATCGACGAGGATATCCGCATCATCGACGTGCGGCACGAGCAGGTGGCGGCCCACGCGGCCGATGGGTACGCGCGCCAGACCGGCGGGCTCGGGTGCGTGATCACCACGGCGGGCCCGGGCTTCACCAACGCGCTCACCGGGATCGCCACCGCGTTCCGGTCGGAGAGCCCGGTGCTGCACATCGGCGGGCAGGGCGCGCTCACCCAGCACAAGATGGGGTCGCTTCAGGATCTGCCCCATGTCAACATCGCGCGCCCGATCACCAAGTTCTCGGGCGGGGTCCGCTCCACCGAGCGCATCGCGGACATGGTGTCGATGGCCGCGCGCGAGTGCTTCGCGGGGACACCCGGGCCGAGCTACCTCGAGATCCCGCGCGACATCCTGGACCGCGAGATCCCGCTCGGCAGCGCGACCATCCCCGAGCCGGGCCGCTACCGGGCCTCCACCCGGTCCGTTGGCGACCCGCGCGACATCGAGCGCCTCGCCGACCTCCTGGTCAAGTCCGAGCGCCCGGCCATCCTCTTCGGCCAGCAGGTGTGGGGTTGCCGCGCGCACCAGGAGGCCTGGGATCTGGTTCGCACCCTGAACATCCCGACCTTCACCAACGGCGCTTCCCGCGGCCTGCTCGGGCCCGACGACCCCCACTACTTCCACCGCACCCGCGGCGCCGCGTTCGGCAACGCCGACGTGATCGTGATCGTGGGCACCCCCTTCGACTTCCGCATGGGGTACGGCAAGCGGCTGCCCGCCGGCGCGAAGGTTGTGCAGATCGATCTCGACTACCGCACGGTGGGCAAGAACCGCGACGTCGACCTCGGCGTGGTGGGCCATCCGGGCGCCGTCATGGAGGCGGTGCTCGCCGAGGCAAGCGCCAACCTCGGCGACGGCCCGTCCCGCCGCCTGGGCTGGATGAGGGAGCTGCGCGCCATCGAGGAGCAGAAGACCGAGAAGCTGATGCCGCTCTTCCTCTCAGACGCCGACCCCATTCATCCCTACCGGGTGGCGTGGGAACTGAACGAGTTCCTCACCGAGGACACCGTCTACATCGGCGACGGCGGCGATGTCGTCACCATCAGCGCCCAGGCGGTCAAGCCGCGCGCGCCGGGCAACTGGATGGATCCGGGCGCCCTGGGCGGGCTCGGCGTCGGCACCGGCTTCGCCATGGCGGCCAAGCTCGCGCATCCGAACAAGGAGATCCTCTGCTACTACGGCGACGGCTCCTTCGGCATGACCGCCTTCGACATGGAGACCTGCAACCGCTTCGGCGCGCCCTACATCGCCGTCATCGGCAACAACTCGGCGATGAACCAGATTCGCTACGGGCAGTTGGCCAAGTACGGGCAGGAGCGCGGAAACGTGGGCAACCTGCTGGGCGACGTGCCCTTCTCGAAGTTCGCGGAGATGCTGGGCGGATACGGCGAGGAGGTGCGCGATCCGGGCCAGATCCAGCCGGCGCTCCAGCGGGCGCGCGAGTCGGTGCGCAGCAGCGGCAAGTCGGCCGTCATCAACATCTGGGTGGATCCCGGCGAATGGGCGCCGGGCACCAAGCGCCAGACCATGTACAAGTAGTCGGAGCGGGCAATCAGCGGGCCGGCAACGCGTGACCGGCACCCGCATGCCATCCCTCAACCCTGCACGAGCAACCGGAGCCATCCCTCAATGAGCAAAGCACTCAACGGCATCCGCATCCTGGACATGACCCACGTCCAGGCGGGCCCCACCTCCAGCCAGCTCCTGGGCTTCATGGGCGCGGACGTGATCAAGCTGGAGTCCCCCTTCGGGGACGCCACCCGCAAGCAGCTGCGCGATGTCCCCGGGGCCGACAGCCTCTACTTCACGATGCTCAACTGCAACAAGCGCTCGATCACGGTGAACCTGAAGAACGAGCGCGGGAAGGAGGTATTCAACCGGCTGGTGCAGGAGTGCGACGTGCTCATGGAGAACTTCGGGCCGGGCGTGCTCGACAGGCTCGGCTTCGGATGGGAGCGCGTGCACGAGATCAACCCGCGCATGGTGATGGCCTCCATCAAGGGCTTCGGCACCGAGGGCCCCTACGCGGCGTTCAAGGCCTACGAGAACATCGCCCAGGCGATGGGCGGCTCGATGAGCACCACCGGGATGTTCGACGGATCGCCCGTGGTGACCGGCGCGCAGATCGGCGACTCGGGCACCGGGGTGCATTTGGCGCTGGGCATCCTCGCGGCGTTGCTGCACCGCGAGCAGACGGGGAAGGGGCAGTACGTCGAGTGCGCCATGATGGACTGCGTGATGAACCTGGTGCGGGTCAAGTGGCGGGATCACCAGCGCATCACCCGGGGGCCGCTGGCCGAGTACTCGATTCAGGAATTCGACGACTTCACCCCGCGTGCGGGCAACGACTCGGGCGGCGGACAGTTGGGCAACTGCATCCACTGCAAGCCGGGCGGCATCAACGACTACCTCTACATCGTCGTTCAGGAGCACGTCTGGGAGGCGCTCGCGACCCGCGTCGGCGGCGAGGAGCTGGTGAACGACCCGCGCTTCGCCGACATAACCGTGCGGCGAAAGAACCAGGGCGCGATGTGGGACATCCTGAACGACTTCGCGAGCCGGTATACGAAGCGCGAGCTCATGGCCATCCTGAACGAGCTGAACGTGCCCTGCGGTCCCGTGATGAGCACTGCGGACCTCGCGGACGACGACCACGTGCGCGGGCGCGAGATGTATGTCGAGCTCGACCATCCCGAGCGCGGCCCCTACTGGAACCTCGGCTGCCCCATCAAGCTCTCCGACTCTCCCGCGGTGATCACGCGCTCGCCGCTGCTGGGCGAGCACACCGACGAGATACTCGGGGACGTGCTCGGGTACGGCGGGGACGAGATCGCCGAAATGAAGGAGGCCGGGGCCTTCACCTTCAAGCGCTGAGCCGACCGAGGAGTCCGGGACCATGAACGACGCCACCACGCGATCCGCCTCGAACGCCGACATCCTGGAGCGCCACGGAGCCTGGTTCGGACATCCCGCCGGGCTCTCTACCCTCTTCTTCACCGAGATGTGGGAGCGCTTTTCCTACTACGGAATGCGCGCCCTGCTCATCCTGTACATGACCACCGCGACCACGCATGTGGTCCTGCGGGGCGACGGGTCCGAGGTCGCCAACCCCGGCATGGCCCTCGATGCGGGAACCGCCGCCGCCATCTACGGCCTGTACACGAGCCTCGTCTACATCATGGCGCTCCCCGGCGGCTGGGTGGCCGACAACCTGTGGGGGCAGCGCAAGGCGGTGTGGGTCGGGGGCTGGATCATCGCCCTGGGCCACTTCACGATGGCGGTGCCGAGCACGTTCGCCTTCTTCCTTGGCCTCGTCTTCGTGGTTCTGGGAACGGGGCTGCTCAAGCCCAACGTCAGCACCATCGTGGGCGAGCTCTATCCCGAAGGGGGCGCGAGGCGCGACGCCGGCTTCTCCATCTTCTACATGGGGATCAACGTCGGGGCGTTGCTGGGACCCCTCATCACGAGCTTTCTCGCCGAAGGCTACAATTGGCACTGGGGCTTCGGCGCGGCCGGCGTGGGCATGGTATTCGGCCTCATCCAGTACCGAAACCGAGCCCGCCTGCTGGGTGACACGGGTCTCCTGAAGACAGAGGATCGCCCTGCGCAACTGGCGGCGAAGTCGCGCAAGTTCTTCGGCACCTTCTTCGCCGTGGTCGTGGGCGTCGTGGCGTTCGGCTACCTGGTGTCGAACGGGGTGATTCCGGCCACGCTGTCGCAGATCGCGACGGTGCTGGGCTACGGCGTGCTGATCATCATCGCGGCCTACTTCGTCTACCTGTGGACGATGGGAGGCCACACTAGGGAGGAAAACCGCCGCCTGGGGGTGATCTTCTGGCTCTTCCTGCTGATCGCCGTGTTCTGGTCCGGCTTCGAGCAGGCCGGCTCCTCCCTCAACCTCTTCGGCCGCGACTATACCGACCGCAACATCCTCGGGTGGCTCATGCCTGCCGGCTTTCTGCAGTCGGTCAACTCCTTCTTCATCATCCTGCTGGCGCCGGTCTTCGGATCGCTCTGGGTCTGGCTGGAGCGGCGCAACCGCAACCCGTCGATTCCCATGAAGGCGGGCCTGGGGCTGGTGGGGCTGTCGATGGGGTTCTTCGTGCTGGCCTGGGGCGCCGCGAACGCCACAACCGACAACCTGGTGAGTCCCTCCTGGCTCGTGGTGACCTACTTCTTCCACACCGTGGGTGAATTGTGCATCTCGCCCATCGGCCTGTCGGCGATCACCAAGCTGTCGCCCGTGAAGCGGGTGGGTCAGATGATGGGCGTGTGGTTCGTGGGCGCGGCGCTGGGGAACCTGTTCGCCGGGCTGGTTGCCGGGCAACTGGTGGACCTCGCCCCGGGAGCGCTCTTCCAGAACGTCGCCATGACCATCGGCATCGTGGGCATCGTCGGGCTGCTGGCGGCGCCCTGGGTG
>VYDD01000011.1 GCA_009843625.1 Gammaproteobacteria bacterium
CAGCAGGAGCAGCAGGGCCAGTCCTGCTTCGGGGGGAACCACGGCGCTGAACCAGAGCGCCGCCAGCACCGAGATCACGAGCGTGCCGCGCGAGATCCAGACGCCGGGGATTCTCTCCGATATCTCCAGATTGGCGAAACGCCTGCGGATCCTGAGCGCGCGTACCGCGACCGCGAACAGGCGCACGTTTGCGTAGACCATCGCGCCCACGGCGAGCATGACCAGGAGGCGCACCCCCCAGCGCGCCAGCGTGCGGGTCCAGAAGACGTCGAGATAGCCGTTGGCGCCGAACCAGAGGACTTCGACGTAGAGGTCGATGGCTTCGCGGACGACCAGAAGCACCGCGGCCCCGGCCACGATCGAGGCGACCAGAACGCGGCCGCCGCGCCACGGGCGGGGGCGCGCCTCAGACACCGACGCCTCGGGCCCGGAGCCAGTCCTCGACCTCGCGCTGGATCTCCCCCAGGCGCACATCGGTGTCGGCTTCGTAGCGCGCCGCGAGGACGGGCTGGGTATTGGATGCTCTCAACAGGCCCCAGCCTCCGTCGAAGAGAATGCGTGCACCGTCCACCGCGATCACCTCGTGGCTCCGGGAGAAATGTTCGCGGGCGGCCTCGGCGATGTCGTGCTTGATGTGCTCGGCCACCTCGATACGGTACTCGGGGGTCGATGCGTAGCGAGGCAGATCAGCCACCAGCGCCGAGAGCGAGCGTCCGGACGCGGCGAGCAGGCGCAGAAGCCGGCACGCGGCGTATACGGCGTCGTCCACCCCGATGTACTCGTCGGCGAAACAGATGTGCCCGGAGAGCTCACCACCGATGACCGCTCCGGTGGCATGCATCTTCTCCTTGATGAGGGAGTGTCCGGTCGCCCACATCACGGGGATGCCCCCCGCCGCCTCGAAAACGCGCGGCAGCACCTGGGAGCACTTCACGTCGAAGACCAGCTTCTCGCCCGGACCCCGGCGTTCGAGCACCTCCAGGCCGAACAGGAGAAGCAGGATGTCGCCCCGGACCACCGCGCCGCTCTCGTCCACGACCCCGATGCGGTCGGCATCGCCGTCGAAACCGACGCCCAGGGCGGCGCCGGTCCGGCGAACCTGCGCCGCCAGGTCCACGACGTTTTCGTCGACCGTGGGATCGGGGTGGTGGTTCGGGAAGGTCCCGTCGAGCTCGCAGTAGAGGGGGATCACCTCGGCTCCGATCGCCTCCAGCACAGGCACCGCGGTGAGCGCCCCGGAAGCGTTGGCGCAGTCCACGACCACCTTCAGCGGCACGGTTTCCTCGAACCGGCCCGCGATGTCCGCGACGTACCGGTCGAGAACGTCGACGCGTTCCAGGGTGCCCGATCCACGAAGCGCCACTCCTTCATCGATCCGCCGCCGCAGCTCCTGAATCCCTTCGCCGTACAGCGGGCGGCCGCCCGCTGTCATCTTGATCCCGTTCCATTCGGGGGGGTTGTGGCTGCCGGTGATCTGGGCGCCCCCTGCCGCCGCCAGCTCGCGCTCGGCCCAGTAGGTCACCGGGGTCGGTACCGTGCCGAGGCTGACGACGTGTCCGCCCGCCGAGCGGATGCCCTCCGAGAGCGCGTCGGCCAGGCCGTCCGAGCTGGGACGGTTGTCGCTCCCGACCACGATGCGCGGATGGGCATCGCCGGCCCGTGCGCCCACCGCCGTGACCAGGGCGCTCCCGGTGGCGCGGGCCACCTCGCTGTCGATGGTTTCGCCAACGATGCCCCGGATGTCGTATTGCCGGAAGATCTCGAGAGAAAAGCTCAAAACCGGTACAGCCCGGAAGTGGTTGCGTGCCGTGTGATGTCTCGCGGATGCCTGGCGATCCGCTGTCGCGCACTAGTGCGGATGCGCTGAACTCATCCCGCTAGGGAGCGGCGCCCAGGAGCAGTGCTCCTGCCGTCAGCAGTCCTTCCGCACCCGCGCGGGCGAATTCCACGCCCCCGCCCGGGAAGACGCCCAGACCGATTACGACCGCCACCGCCGCGCCCATGGCGAAGCGCATGGTCAGGGGCACGGTCACGGGGTCCGGCTCGTCGGATTCCGCCGCTTCCCGCATCCACATGTACCATGCGATCCGCAGGTAGTAATAGTACGACACCACGGTCGTGAGGACGAAAACCACGGAAAGGGTCCAGAGTCCGGCCTCGGCCGCTCCCTGCAGAATGAAGATCTTGCCCATGAACCCGCCCGTGCCGGGGAAGCCGGCAAGGGAGAGAAGAAAGATGGTCAGACACACGGCCAGAGCGGGATGCCTGGCCCCGAGCCCCGCGTACCGGTGGAGACCGAGCCGCTCCTCGCCGTGCCCTGAAACGCACAGGATCACTGCGAAGGCGCCGATGTTCATCGCGGTGTAGACCAGCAGGTAGAACAGCAGTCCCGCGGTGGCGTTCTGATTCAGGGCCACGATGGCCACCAGCAGGTAGCCGGCGTGAGCGATGCTGGAGTACGCCAGCAGCCGCTTGACGTTGGTCTGGGCCAGGGCGATGACGTTGGCGATCACCATGGTGAGCGCCGCGAGCCACCACCCGATCGCGTACCAGCTCTCGGGGATGCCCCCGAAGCCGACCAGGAAGACGCGCGCGAAGGCGATGAACGCCGCTGCCTTCACGCTCGCCGACATGAAGGCCGTCACCGGCGAAGGGGCGCCCTCGTAGACGTCGGGCGTCCACATGTGGAACGGGATCGCCGAGACCTTGAAGGCGAAGCCGATGGCCAGCAGCGCGATGCCGACGTGGAGCAGCCCCGCCACCGCCGCACCCGAGCCGATGGCCAGAGCGATGAGCCCCAGGTTGGTGCTGCCCGTGGCTCCGTAAACCAGCGCGATTCCGTAGAGAAGAAAGCCGGTGGAGAAGGCGCCCAGCAGGAAGTACTTGAGCCCCGATTCCGCCGACTTCGGATCGCGCCGATTGAAGCCCGACAGCACGTAGGCGCTGATCGACATCACCTCGAGGGCCAGGAAGATCACGATCAGGTCGCGCGTGCCGCCCATGAGCATCATGCCCACCGTGGCGAAGAGCACCAGAGCGTGGAACTCCCCCTCCTGCAACCGCTGGCGGCGCACGTAGGCGGGCGAGATGGCCAGCGCGAGCATGGCCGCGAGCAGGAAGATCCAGTTGGCGAAGAGGTGGAAGCGGTCGACGGCGATCATCGTGCTTCCCTGCCCCGGTGTCAGCCCGTACAGCCACCCGTTGGCGAAGGCCGCCGCGAGCACGCCCACCATCGCCAGAACCGCCAGATTCCCCGAGCCGGCGCGCGGCGCCGAGGTCGCGCCGCCCTTCCAGACGCCGGCCAGCAGCACCACGGTCCCCCAGACCGAGAGCACGATCTCGGGAAGCAGCGCCAGCAGGTAGTGCGCGGGGGTGGAGAAGTCGAGCGTCATGAGTCGGCCGGCTCCTCGGCGGGCGGGGTCGTGTGGACGCGCTCCAGGATGGCTTCCACGCTCGGCTCCATGCGCTCGAGAATCGGCGTGGGCGCGACTCCGATCACGATCATGAGCGCGACCATGGGCGAGAGGATGAAGATCTCCCGGCGGGAGAGGTCGGGCATCGACCGGTTCTCCTCGCGGTCCAGCTCGTTGAAGAGCACCCGCTGCACCATGGGCAGCATGTAGTAGGCGGCGAAGATGACGCCGCTGGTGGCGATGACGGCGGTGACGGGGTGCGTCTCGAAGGTGCCCAGAAGCGCCAGGAACTCGCCGACGAAGCCGCTTGTGCCGGGGAGGCCGATCGAGGCCAGGGCGGTGATCACGAGAGCCAGGGCGAGCATGGGCGCAACGCGTGCGAGGCCGCCGAACTCCCCGGTCAGCCGGGTGTGGCGACGCTCGTACAGCATGCCCAGGATGAGGAAGAGCGCCCCGGTGGAGATGCCGTGCGAGATCATCACCACGAGCCCTCCCTGAATTCCGTTCAGCGTCAGGGCGAAAATGCCGATCACCACGAAGCCCATGTGCGCCACCGAGGTGTAGGCCACCAGCTTCTTGGCGTCCGGCTGCACTGCCGCCACCCAGGCGGCGTACACGATGCCCGCCGTGCCGAGCACCAGCATCACGGTCACCACAGAGGGGTGCTGGGAGGCGGCGGGGAAGAACGGCAGCAGGAAGCGCAGGAACCCGTAGGTGCCCATCTTGAGCAGGATCGCAGCCAGCACCACCGAGCCCGGCGTGGGTGCCTCCACGTGTGCGTCCGGCAGCCAGGTGTGGAAGGGGAACAGCGGCACCTTGATCGAGAACGCGAGCGCGAAGGCGGCGAACAGCCAGAGCTGTTCGCGCATCGAGAGCGACGCGCCGAGGATGTCCAGGTAGGCGAACGATCCGTCTCCGGCGCCCGCGGTCGCGGCGTAAAGGTAGAGGATCCCGACCAGCATCAGCAGCGACCCCACCGCCGTGTACAGGAAGAACTTCACCGCGGCATAGATGCGCCTTTTTCCTCCCCAGACGCCGACGATGAAGTACATGGGCACCAGGGTGAGCTCGAAGAAGACGTAGAACAGCATCAGATCCATCGCCGTGAAGACGCCGATGATGCCGGTCTGCAACAGGAGCATCAGGGCGTAGAAGGACTTCCGGCGGCGGGTGATGTAGCGGAACGAGCCGAGAATGGTGATCGGGGCCGTGAAGCAGGACAGCAGCACCATGAACAGCGAGATGCCGTCGATGCCGAGCGCGTAGTGCACGCCCCACGCTTCGATCCAGGGCACGCTCGACGCCATCTGAAATCCCGGGTCCCCCACCGTGAAGGACCACCAGAGTCCGAGGCTCACGACGAAGAGCGCAAGCGTCCAGCCGAAGGCGATGTGCCCGGACCGCTCCTCGTCCTCGAGCAGCACGTGCAGCATCGCAGCCATCGGACCCCACACCAGCACGTGCAGGATCCAGGAGTCGAACGCGACCGCTTGCAGCAGGCTCGTCATGACCGGCTCCCTAGAAGACCACGAAGCCCAGGATCGCGAGGACCCCGAGCGTGAGGACGAGGGCGTAGGTGTTGACCTGCCCGGTCTGGAACAGGCTCACGAAGGCGCCTCCGGCGCGCGTCACCAGCCCGAGCCCGTTGACCGCGCCGTCGATCAGGACGGCGTCGATGACGCGCCAGGCGAAGCGCGAGGCCGCGAGGACCGGCTGGACCACGAAGCGGTCGTAGAACTCGTCGACGTACCACTTGTTGAAGAGCAGGCTCCCCAATCCCGTGGGCGCGGCGGCCCGGGCGGCGGGCACCACCTTCCGGCGGGCCGCGGCGCGCGCGGTGAACAGGACCAGCGCCAGCGCGGCCAGCGTGGACAGTCCCGCCCACAGCACCTCGCCGCCGCCGAAGGGAGCGGCGTGGGCGGGCTCTCCCAGATGCTCGTAGCGGATTTCCGTCGCGCTGGCCGTAATCGGCTCGAGCCAGTGGTGCAGCCATTCCGAGGTGGGCAGCGCCCCGGCCAGGCCGAGCACCGACGCGGCTACCTCCTCCGGGACGTTGACCCACCCGCCCACGATGGACAGGACCGCCAGCAGGATGAGCGGGATGGTCATGACCCGGGGCGCCTCGTGCAGGTGCCGCGCCTCCTCGCGCCCCGTGCGGTTGGCGCCGTGGAAGGTCATCACCATTAGGCGGGTCATGTAGATGGCGGTGAGCAGCGCCGTCGCCAGCGCGAGCACCCAGAGCACCGTGAAGAGCGCCGGGTAGCTGCTGGAGGCGGCCAGGCCCGCGTACCAGATGATCTCGTCCTTGGAGAAGAACCCGGCCAGCGGCCAGACGCCCGCGATTGCCAGGGTCGCGATCCACATGGTGATCCAGGTGACCGGCATCGAGGTGCGAAGCCCGCCCATGTTGCGCATGTCCTGCGGGTCGGCGTGGCTGTGCGTGTGGTGCAGGGCGTGGTGCATGGCGTGAATCACCGCGCCCGACCCCAGGAACAGAAGCGCCTTGAAGAAGGCATGGGTCATCAGGTGGAAGATGCCGACGTAGTACGCCCCCACCCCGACGGCCAGGAACATGTAGCCGAGCTGGGAAATGGTGGAGTAGGCGAGCACCTTCTTGATGTCGTACTGCGCGAGCGCGATGGTGGCGGCGAGGAGTGCGGTGAGCACGCCCACCGCGGCCACGACGGCGCTGCTCACGGGAGCCAGGGCGAAGAGGACCGAGGTGCGCGCCACCATGTAGACGCCCGCCGTGACCATGGTCGCGGCGTGGATCAGCGCGGAGACCGGCGTGGGGCCGGCCATCGCGTCCGGCAGCCAGACGTACAGCGGGATCTGGGCGCTCTTGCCCGCCGCTCCCAGGAAGAGGAACAGCGTGATCGCGGTGACGGTGATGCCTCCGTACTCGAGCAGCACCGGGGCTTCGGCGAAGACTTCCGGGAAGGCCAGGGTGCCGAAGCTGGTGAACACCAGGAACATCGCCACCAGGAAACCGAAGTCGCCGATGCGGTTGACGATGAAGGCCTTCTTGCCGGCGTCGGCCTTCTCGCGGTCCTGGAACCAGAAGCCGATGAGCAGGTAGCTGCACAGCCCCACCCCCTCCC
>VYDD01000437.1:0-6097 GCA_009843625.1 Gammaproteobacteria bacterium
CCAGATACACGGCCACAGCCTCCGCATAAGCCCGCGCGCCGGTGCCACCTTCCCGAAGGGGTCGGTCGTCGTCCGGCAGGCCAGCTTCGACCGCGTCCGCGCGGATCCGCTCCATGGCCTCGCCGACGAGATCGGAGAAGGTCGTGAGGGCCACGAGTTGGCGATCTGTGAAGAGGTCTCCAAAAGTAGGGAGGCCGTAGTCCGGCGGTGAAAACCAACGCGGGTTTTCGGGTTGCGCGAGTTCCGGCCTCCACTCGGGCCGTGCCCGCCGCGCCACGTCTGCCTGTTCCGCCGACGGACTCAGGTAGACCCGCTCGCGATCCCCCTCGGCAACGATTGCCATCAGCCGAGCGCCCATGCCCCCAGCGCGGCCTTCCGACTTGACGTAGTCGGGGGCAAGCGGCGCGCCGGACATAAGGCAGCGGAAGTTCGCCCCCCGCGACAGCTTCGTGCCGCGCTTCGCGGCGTCCCGGTCCATTGGCGGTCCGACACGGACATCGAACCGGTATCCACCATCCTCTATGACCGGCTCGACGTACGCCTCCTTGCCCTTCTTCGTCGACAGCATGAAGGACGACGCGAGGGGCACCTCGACATCGGAAAAGGCCGGATTGGGGCTCGGCACGGTACGCGTCCAAAGCCATGCGATGACAGTGAGTCTGCGTCCTTCGTACTTCTTCAGATCTCGACGTCTCCGAGCCATGCGCGATGTCACCGCCACGCTCGGGTAGAGGTCCCCGATCCGCTTGTCGGCTTCCTCCCGCATCCATCCGCCGTAGTGCCTCACGTCTTCGGCCAGACCCTGAGCGCCCTTCCACTCCCTGTCGATCAGAGTTGCTCGCTGGGCTGATCCACCGGCCGCGCCCGTAGTGTGTACTGGCCTTCGGTCCGCGAACCTCGGCGGAATCTCGATCATCGCCTTGTTGATCAGGACCGCCACCGGGTTTAGGTCGCTGGCGTGCGCCTCAAGTCCCAGCCGCTGAGCTTCGAGAGGCAATGCGCCTCCCCCGGCGAATGGGTCGTGGAACGCCGGCAACGTCTTTGGGTCGAAGAGTTGTGCGGCATTGGGGTGGTCTCGGTTCTCGCTACAAGTCCTTCGCCAGCTTCGGAGGATCTCCCGGCGCGCCCGCTCCAAGACCACCTGACTAGTCGTGTTCTCCCAGGTCACGAGCTCCTCGATCAGCCGGAACAGACGAGCACGTTCGCGCGTTCTCGATTCCTCGGTCGGGAACCGCTCGGGATCCTCGGATGGATCATCCACCATCTGCGAGAAGATGACGGCGCGGGCGGCGGCGAGAGGCCTCCTCGCCCACCAGAGGTGGAGCGTGCTCGGATGACCGTGGCGGATGGACTTCTCGCGCCTCGATGCCGCATTGATTGCATCGAGAGGCAACGCAACCTCGATGAGCTTGCGTCGGTTGCTAGCCCCGCCTGCGTCGGCGGCCGCAGCCATCGCGTCAGGCTCCCCAGACTGTGACCAAGGCACCGCCCCGCTTGCGCTCCTCCCGGAAGATCCTCTCCGCCCAGCTCCTTCCCGGACGCATGTCGAAGACGACGAGATGGCCCGCTTCCGTTCCGCTGATGTCCATGTAGCGCTTCGTCTGTTCGAGTCCCACTTCGACCGTTCGCGACATGGACCGTCCTTCCTTTACCAGCTTGCACTCGACGACGATCCGTTCCTCCCGTCCTCCCTCGCGGGGCCACACGACCAGCAGGTCCACGCGGCGGCTCCCCAGCGCGTACTCCCGCTCGATCCGTCCCGTGGCGTTCACGACCCGGTGCAGAAAAGCCTGGAGCACCAACTGCGGCCCGGCCTCCGTGTACTGAGCCCGCCGGATCCAGTGCTCGGAGTTCTGCCGGAAGAACTCTTGGAAGGCGGCAAGCAGGCCGTCCATGTCCAGACTCCCGTCGGAGCGCACGTACCATGCGGTCTCCTGGGGCGCGATTTCGTGCTGGAGGACCCACGTCAACTCGCGAGGGAGCACCTCGCCGTAGATGGGATTCGCCACGCGCAGCGTCCGGCCCGGCGCGACCAGCCCGAGATCGCGAACGTACTCGAAGTCACGGTCGCTGTACTCCGCGTCCCCGCCGCCCAGCAGGGGCTCGATCACCCGGCGCACGCGGGGCTCGCGCAGCTTGTCCGCCAACTGGTCAAGATGCGTGTCGCGCCGCAGGATCAGCGCCTCGCGCGCAGCGAAGACATCGCTCTCCGTGAAGGGTTCCCCGGGCTCCCTCGGCACCCCCGCCAAAAAGCACATCTCCAGCGCGAGCGCGTTGACCAGCCAAGGCTGTCCGCGGGTCTGCTCCCACACGGCCCGGACGGCCCCGTGCGCGAATCGTTGGCCGGTTTCGGCGGTGTGTTGCCCCAGCAGGTCCTCGACCTCGGCGCGGCCGAAGTCCCCCATCCGTAGCGACCTCGCCTTGACGTTGAAGGCGCTCCCGCCCGTGATGACGTTCTTCTCCGAGCCGGCCCGGATTCGGTAGTCGCGCACGTCGCGAACTCCGCAAAGCACGACGCTCTGGGGGAATCCCTCCGGCCGGCGCACGTAACCCGCCCGCAACTGCCGCAGCACCGATACCAGCGTATCACCCACCAGCGAGTCGATCTCGTCGATCAGAAGGACCAGCGGCGCGCGAGCGGCTCTCGCCCAGGTTTCCAGCAGAGTGCCGAGCGCGTCGTCAGGACGCCGGGTGGTGTCGAGCGCCTCCGCGGCTTCGGCCGTGGCGCGGTCGTTCAGCGTGTATCTCGCCTCCCGGGCGATCTGCGATGCGATCGCGCCCATCGCGCGCCCCACATCCTCCCGCGCCGTCTGCGCGGGCTCGACATTGATGTAGGCGCAACGATACTCGCCGGCCTCGCCGCCGTTGAGCAGGCCGCGCAACGCCAGCAGCGCCGTCGTCTTGCCCGTCTGCCGGGGAGCGTGCAGCACGAAGTAGCGCTCGTCCCGGACGAGGCCGAGCACTTCCGGCAGAGCGAGTCGGTCGAGCGGCGGGATATGGTAGTGGAGCGCGGGCCGTATGGGACCCGCCGTGTTGAACTTTCGCATGGGAGTAAACGTGGTCGGGGCTCGCGGGACGGGCAAGCACATCGATGTCGCGTTCGGAGCCGCCTGTAGGTCGCGTTACGGGTTGCCGGGGTCGAGGGACAAGCTCTCCCGTCCGTCCCCGCTGCCGCAGTTTGGGGCGGAAACCCCGAGCAGATCAGCGATGGTTGATCCGACCCTCTCGGCGGCGTCCGACGCCTCGCGATCGCACACGTGCGCGTAGCGCAGGGCCATCCGGTCCCGGCTGTGTCCCAGCAACCGGGAGAGAACCGGCAGAGGGACGCGCCCCATGACCGCGTGGCTTGCGAAGGTGTGGCGCAGGTCGTGGAGGCGCACACCTTCGATACGGGCCTCCCGCCGGACCTTGCGCCATAGCGAGAGTTCGCTCGAACGGGGCCGGGATGCGTCCCTCATCGATGGGAACACATAGGGACTTCCCGTCCGGGGCTGCCGGGTGATCACCGCGTGGGCCGCGCTGCTCAGGAAGACGGTGCGGGGTCCAGTCTTGCTGTCGGACAGCCGCAGCACGTCTTCGCCGACTTCCTCCCATCGCAGATTGACCAGTTCGCCCTTGCGGCACCCCGTAAGGAGCAGCAGGCGGATGATGGCAACCTGCTGCTGGCCCGAGCCTCGGCCCCGGTGGGCGTTCAGGGCAGCATGGACCCGCGCGATCTCGTCCCGCGACAGAAAGCGGGTGACCTTGGGTCTCGGGTTGTGCCGTACACCTTGGGCCGGGTTGAAATCCACATGCCCGCACTCGATGGCGTAGTTGAAGATCTGCTTCAGAATGTCGAGGATACGGTTGGCCCCTGCGGGCGCGGTCCGGCTGTAGCGGTCGAACCACGCGAGCACCTCCAGCGAGCCGATCTCGTTCAGCTTCCTGTGTCCGAAAGTAGGAAGCAACTGCGTGCGGAGCGCGCTGTCCACGCGCTGGCGCGTGGAGGGTTTGCAGCGGTTGTAGCAGGCGACGTTCCAAGCACCGCCCACGAACCCTTCGAAGGTCGGGATCGCCATCGCTTATCCCTCCAGAGCCTCGGCGACGGTCTCCACCGCCTCCCTCAGCATCGCGTCCCCGAAGTGTATGTACCTCAGGGTGGTGTCCGGATCACGATGCCCCAGCAGCCGACCGATCATGACCACGGACTCGCCGTTCCGCAGTGCGAGACTCGCGTAGGTATGACGCAGATCGTGCAAACGGAGGCCGGAGAGACCGGCCTCCCGGCGAATCCGACGCCAATGTCCGTAGAGCGTCTCCGTGGACATCGGCTCCTGCGGGTCGGCTGCGGGAAACACGAAGCCGGTCGTCTTGGGCAATCCGTCCAGCAGGCTGCGTGCCGCGCGGCAGAGCCAGACGGTTCTTGGACCGGTCTTCCCGTCGCGCAGAAACAGATGGCCGTCGCGGTAGTCACCCCAGCGCAGCGTCCGGATCTCGCTCTGCCTGCATCCGGTGAGGCACAGGAGCCGGACGATGGCCGCGGGGAGGGGCGCCTTGGACAGGGCGTTGGCTAGCTCCTGTCCCAGGCGGCGCATCTCGGCGGATGTGAGGAACCGCTCCCGCCGGGCCTGCGGGTAGCGTCGGATCCCCTTGCAGGGATTGCTGTTCATCGTTCGGTAGCCGTAGGTCTCCGCCTGACGCATGATGACCGAGAGAATCGGCAGCGAGCGGTTGGCTGCGGCGGGAGTGGCGTGAAGGGTTCCGAACCAGCGCCGGACCTCGGCCCGCGTGATGTCGGTCACAGTTCGGCCCCGGAACCATGGCATGATCTGGTTTCGCAGGTACGCCCGATTCACTTGGAAGGTGGCCGGCTTCCAACTGCGTCCGTACCTTCGGAATACTTCTTCCGCGACCGTCTCAAACGGGACGGGTTCGGCGTTCGCTCTCTCACCAAGAATGGTGGACATGATGCTCCTCCCGGCGATGTGTTGCGGGCGGAGCATTCGTGCGGGTCGCGGACGCGCCGTCCGCGGATTTTCGAGACCTTCTCCAACGGTACGTTCATTCCGATGACGGTAGCCCCCAAGCTGATCGAGGTAGCTCTCCCCTTGGACGCGATCAACGCCGCGTCGAGACGGGAGAAGTCCATCCGGCACGGCCATCCCAGCACGCTCCACCTCTGGTGGGCGCGCCGACCGTTGGCGGCGGCGCGAGCCGTGATCTTCGCCCAGATGGTGGACGATCCATCCGCGAATCCAGAGCGGTTCCCCACCAGAGAGGCGCAGGAGAAGGAGCGGGACAGGTTGTTCGGGATTCTCGAACGGCTGGTACGGTGGGAGAATACGACGAACGAGGACCTGCTCGCGGAGGCGCGCCAGGAAATACTTCGGAGTTGGCAGCGAACCTGTAGGGACAACGTCGATCATCCGCGGGCACAGGAGTTGTTCAACCCGGATCGGCTGCCTGCCTTCCACGATCCGTTCGCGGGCGGAGGAGCCCTTCCGCTGGAGGCACAGCGGCTCGGGATGGAGTCCCATGCCAGCGACCTGAACCCGGTGGCGGTCCTGATCAACAAGGCGATGATCGAGATCCCACCGAGGTTCGCGGGGAGGTCACCGGTCAACCCGAAGTCTCGGTCGGGGCGTGAACTGGTCAAGCGGTCATGGAAAGGCGGGCAGGGACTGGCCGAGGACGTGCGTCACTACGGGCAGTGGATGCGCGACGAAGCGAAGCGGCGGATCGGCCATCTGTACCCGCAGGTTGAGGTGACGCGCGCGATGGTCAGCGAGCGGCCGGACCTGAAGCCGTACGAGGGCCGGAAGCTGACGGTCATCGCTTGGCTCTGGGCGCGTACGGTTCGGAGCCCGAACCCGGCGTTCGCTAGGGTTGAGGTGCCCCTCGCCTCCACGTGGATGCTCTCGACGAAGAAGGGAAAGGAGGCGTACGTCCAGCCGATCATCCAAGGGACGGCGTATTGCTTCAGCGTCCGGTCGGGGCTTCCACCCGATATTGCCGAGTCCAGGAAGGGAACTAAATCCGGGGGCAGCGGCAGCGAGTTTCTTTGTATGATGTCGGGAGCCCCGATGCCCTTCAGCTACCTTCGGGATGAAGCCAGAGC
>VYDD01000437.1:6107-6490 GCA_009843625.1 Gammaproteobacteria bacterium
GATGGCCATCGTCGCCGCCGGAGATCGCGGTCGCGTTTACCTGCCACCGTCGACGGAAATGGAGAAAATCGCCCGCCAAGCCGAGCCACATGGGGTGCCAAGTACGCGCCTCCCCGACAAGGCGCTTGGATTCCGGGTCCAGCAGTACGGAATGGTTCGGTGGCGCGACCTCTTCACCCCTCGCCAACTGGTGGCGCTCGCGACCTTCTCCGACCTCGTCGGCGAGGCCATGCAGCGAATCCGAGCGGACGCGGTTGCGGCGGGCCTGCTGGACGACGACCGACCGCTCCGCGATGGCGGCACGGGTGCGGAGGCCTACGCGGCTGCGGTGGCCGTGTATCTGGGGCTCGCCGGAAGCAGAGGAGCCGACTTCTGGTCCACTA
>VYDD01000041.1 GCA_009843625.1 Gammaproteobacteria bacterium
GGTCCACGGGCGTGCGCGCGACCTGGCCGGGCGGGGGGATCTCCACCGGAATCGAGGCCAAAAGGCGGTCCTCCTCCAGCACCTCGATGCGGGCGGCGGTACCCGGGGCGGCCTCGCCGAACACGGTGACCTCGGCGACAAAGGGTGTCCCCCGTTCGACGCGCGCGGGTGGGGCGAAGTCGGCCACTCCCGCATTCGTCACAGCCGCGCCCACCACCTCAAGGCGGGCCTGCAGCCCGGGCACCACCGGAAGGCCGCCGAAGTCGGCATCGGTCAGGCGCCCGTCGCTCACCACCGTGACCGCGCGCGCGCCCGACTCGGCCGCCGCGCGCAGCGCCGGGAGGAGGCGGGAGGAGGTGGCCGTGGGCGCGCGCGCGTCCAGCTGGTCGGCCGTGCTCGCCGCCACGGCATCCCCGAAGACCAGGATCCGGCCTCCCCCGCTCGCGAGTCGCCGCGCTTCCTCGACCGCGTCCGCCCACGCCGTCTCCCCGCCGGGAGGGCCGGCCGCCATGCTCAGGGAGCCGTCCAGCAGCACCACGGCGCCCTGGCCGACGCCGTCACCCGCGCCGGCAGGCAGGCGGGGATTCCAGATGAGCAGCGCCACGAGGCAGATCGCCAGCGCTCTTGCAAGGGCCAGCCAGCGCCGGCCCGCCACCGGCAGTTCCCGGCGATGGTAGACCCAGAGGGAGAAGCCGCACGCCCCCACCAGCAGGAGGGGCAGGACGATCCAGGAAAGCAGGCTCACTCTTCCGACCCGGCGCAGGCGCCGGATTGGGTCACTGGTCGTCCTGGGGCTCTGCCCCGCCCTCGGTTTCTTCCGCGACTACGGAAGCGCCAGGCAAGGCCCTGCCCGGCAGGAACGCCGGGCTGGCGAGAAGCGCGCTGCCCTCGGCAAGCTGCTCCTCCCACAGGGGCCACATCGCGTCCGGAATGGGATCTCCCGGAGGGGTGCGGATGTCCAGGGGATCCTCGACCCGGCCGTTCCGGCGCAACTCGTAGTGGAGATGCGGTCCGGTTGCCAGCCCCGTCATCCCTACGTACCCGATCGTCTGGCCCTGCCTCACCCGCGCTCCCGCCGCCACGCCGGGGCCGAAGCCGCTCAGGTGCGCGTAGCGTGTCACGAAGCCGCTGGTGTGCCGGATCTCCACCAGGTTGCCGTAGCTGCCGCGCCAGCCGCGGTGGGTGACCACGCCGCCGGCGGTCGCCATGACCGGAACGCCGACGTCGGCGGCGTAGTCGACGCCGTTGTGGGCCCGCCAGGTCCGCAGCACGGGGTGGAAGCGGGCGCTCTGCACGCGCGAAGAGATCCGGCGGTACTCCAGCGGCTTGAGGAGAAACTGCCGCTGCACCGACCTCCCCTCGGGATCGTAATAGGCCCCCTCGCCGTCTCCCGAGGCATCGAACCAGAACGCCCGAAAAGGGGTTTCCCGGTTGACGAACTCCGCAGCGACGATGCGTCCGTTGCCTCTCATGGATCCGTCGGGGCGGACGGCGCGCTCCAGGACGACGCGGTAGGAATCGCCCGGCTGAACCTGCCGGTGGAAGTCCACCTCCCACTGGAAGATCCTGTCGAGACCGTCCAGGAGTTTGGCCCGGTCGCCGGACGGCATGAACTGCAGCGACGGGCTTCCCATCACGGCCATCCAGAGACTCGAGCGGATGCTCCCCTCGAAGAAGACCGTGTCGGTCACAACCGGGGTTCGCATCATGCGCGAGGTCCAGCCGTCCGCGGCCCGGTCCAGGTACATGATCGAGTCCGGGCCGAGCCCCACTTCCACCGCCGCCAACACACCGTCGCGGCGGTCTCTCCAGTAGGTTACCGGTGTGCCCGCAACAAGGCGGCGAGGATTGGCTCGCTCGCCGAAGGCCTCCAGCAGGTCGACCCGGTCATTGGTCGAGAGGGAGGCGGCGAGGAAGAGCGAGCCCAGCGTCTGGCCGCGCCGCAGACTGACCTGCTCGGCCACTTGCGGGGGCGCGGCCGCGCCGGAGGCCAGGGTTCCGGCATCGTAGGTCACGGACCTGCCGGAGGCGAGCCATGCAGTCGCCCCCAGCCCCACGACCCCCGACACGATGGCCGCCGCCATCGCGACCCTTCGATTCCCCGCCACGCGCATCATCCCGCTGCTGCCTCCACCACGCCCGGCGCCATGCCCGTCCGGCGTCTGCGTGGACGTGCCCCGATCCGCTCCTCCCACAACCTCACCGGGCAAGCGTCACGAAGGTCGGCAGGTCGAGGATATCGACCGGGCCGCGAACGATGACGCGCTGGCGCTTCCGGGGCTGCACCGGCGTGGGGGTACTGGGAGTCTTGTTCATGCTCGCCGAACTTCTGCCTGTGACTGCCGCCGCCTGCCGTGCGGCCGCCCGCGCCGGCCGCGGGGACGGGATCGGCGACGGTCTCCGGTCCAATCCGGAGGGGGCACCGTTGCTCGCCATCTCCGGCCGCAGGGCGCCGGGTTTTTCGGATCCGTTGCCGAACCCCGTGGCTATCACCGTGACCCTCACGCCCTGCTGCAGCTTGGGATCGTGGACCGCGCCGAAGATGATCTCGGCATCGTTGCCGGCCTCTTCCTGAATGATACTAGAGATCCTGGTCACGTCGTCAATGGCGAGATCCATTCCGCCCGTGATGTTGATCAGCACCCCGTGGGCGCCCTTGAGGGACACGTCGCCCAGAAGCGGCGAGGAGATGGCCTTGCGGGCCGCTTCCTCGGCCCTGTGTTCCCCTTCCCCGAAACCGGACCCCATGAGGGCTCCGCCGCCGCAGGCCATTACCGTGCGCACATCGGCGAAGTCGACGTTGACCTCGCCGGCGACCCGGATGAGGTCGCTGATGCCCTGGGTGGCGTGCAGGAGAATCTCGTCGGCCTTCTTCAGGGCGTCCTGGAAGCTGGTTCCCTTGCCGACCACGGTCATGATGCGGTCGTTGGGGACGACGATCACCGTGTCCACCGCCTTGCGCAGCTCCTCGAGGCCCTGCTCGGCCTGGCGGAGGCGTTTCCTGCCCTCGAACGAGAAAGGTCGGGTGACGATGCCGATGGTGAGCGCACCCATTTCCTTGGCGAAGCGGCCGATGATGGGAGCGGCTCCGGTCCCCGTCCCGCCGCCCATGCCGGCGGTGATGAAGACCAGGTCGGCGCCCTGAATCGCCCGGGTCACCTCCTCGGCGTTCTCGTGGATGGCCTGGCGCCCGATTTCGGGACGAGCCCCCGCGCCGAGGCCGCGCGTCAGCTTCTTCCCGATCTGGATGCAGATCGACGCCCTCGACTGGCGCAGCGCCTGGGCATCCGTGTTCGCGGCGATGAGCTCCACGCCCAGGAGGTTCTCATCGACCATCCGGTTGACCGCGTTGCCGCCGGCGCCACCGCAACCCACCACCTTCATGCAGGCGCTGGGGGTCTCGCTTTCGTCGAAGACGAACGTCGGGCCTGTCTTCTTCTCGTCGTAGTCGATGATCGTCATTGTCTCCTTCCTTGCTGGATGGATGTCTTCCCATTCCCGTGCTTGCGCCGGGCGCAGGACGAAACGTCCGCCGCCCGGTCCCGCTGTGTGCTCAGAAAAACTCCTTGAGCCAGGCACCAACCCTTCCGACCATTCCAGGGGTGTGGGCAAGCGCCCCCTGCCCCGTCTTGGCGAAGCGGTCGGCTCCGTATTGCGCCACTCCGACGACCGTGGAGAGCCGAGAGCGGTTCATCGAGTCGGCCAACCCGCTTACGCCTGCGCCGGGGGTGCCGACGCGAACCGGCGTCCCCAGCATCCTCTGCACCAACTCGCCGATACCGTCGAGGGCGGCAACGCCGCCGGTGAGGACGACTCCCGTCCCCAGCGGGGCGATCAGCTCCCGCGCATTCAGCTCCCGCTGACACCAGGCGACGATCGCCGTCAGCCGGTTCTCGAGGGCGTCCGCGACCGTGGCCCGGCCGATGCGACGAGGCCTCGAAGGCGTGGGCCCGGGGATTTCGATCATGTCCCTGGATCCCACGAGTTCGGCCAGGGCGCAACCGTGGTTCTCCAGCACCCGGCGCGCCTCTTCGTGCTGTATGTGAAGATGCTGGACCAGATCCCAGGTCAGTGCGACGCCCCCGGTCGGCAGCATGTCCGTGTAGTAGGGCCTTCCGTCGACGAAAATCGCCATCTGGCTGGTGGCCCCGCCCAGATCCAGCACCGCGACTCCGATCTCCCTCTCGTCCTCCCTCAGCACGGCGCGGGCGGCGGCCAGGGGCTCCAGGATGAGCTTTTCCACCCGGTAGCCTGCCCGGGAGACGGCGCTGCGGATGTTGTTCGCGATCGCGGAGGCTCCGGTAACCAGGTAGACCTCCGACTCCAGGCGCGTGCCCGGCATGCCGACCGGATGCAGAATCCCGGAGTTGTTGTCGACCGTGTAGTTCTGCGGAACCGTGTGCAGCAGCTCGCGGTCATGGGGCAGCGCAACGGCACGCGCCACCACGTGCAGGCGCACCATGTCGTCGGCCGACACCTCCCTCGAGGAGATGGCGACGACGCCGTGCGAGGGGAAGGTCTGCACCTGGTCGCCGCTGATGCCGACATAGACGTTGGAAACGGTGCAGCCCGCCATGAGCTCGGCTTCGCGCACCGCCTTGGCCACGCGCTCGGTCATCTCCTCGACATCCTGCACGACGTCCCGGTGCACGCCGTTCGTGTGCACCTGCCCGAGACCCAGGACCTCGATCCAGTGGGCCGGATACTGACCCCTTATCTCCGCGATGACGGCGGTGGTGCGCGTCGCGCCGATATCCAGCCCCGCAACCAGATGAGAAGCCATCTTCATCTCCTCGCGTTGCCCGGCTCGCCCGTTGACGCGTGTCGCACGACGACCTGATCGCTGAACCGGAGGTCGGCCACGGTGACCGTTCGTTCCGGGGCCCGCGGGACGGCGTCGGCCAGAGCCGCAAGCCCTTCGCGCAGACGCCGGACGCTCAGCGGAGGTTGGAAATGGAGCGCCGCCCCGGTTTCCGAGAAGCGGGCCGTCAGAGTGCCCTGCGGGGTCCAGGCGATTTCCGATACGGAGCGCGCGAAGTCGGGATGAAGCTCGCCCAGACGATGCAACTCCGCCGCCATGGCCTGGATCTGCTGGTGCTCGGTGACCGTCAGCGAGCCGCCCGGGGGCTCCATGGGACGAAGGATGGGCAGGTCGAGCCGATGCAGGGCGGGGTCGATGGGGAGGTATTCACCGGCGGGATCGACGGGATTCAGGGCCGGGGTCGCCACCAGGGCCACCGGCTGGCGCTCCCGGATGACGATCTCCGCGGTGTCGCCGGGCAGGGACCTGACCGTGGCCTCCTCGATCAACCGGTGTGTGCGCAGGCGTCCCTCCAGAGACCGTGCTCCCCCGCGCTCGTCCTCGTAGACCGGAATCCACTGGCGGATCTCCTCGGCGTCGAGATAGCGGGCACCCCGCACTTCCACGGCGGAAACGTGGAATCTCGCGAAGTGCGCGAGAATGTCGCGACGGTCGCCCAGGGCGGCCAGCGTGGCGGCCGCGAGCATCACGGGCACCGTAAACGCGAGCAGCTTACGCATCGTGCCCTCCCAGGCGGCGAAGAAGCGCAGGACCGGTCGACTCGATCGAGCCGGCGCCCAGGGTGAGGCATACGTCCCCGGCGCGAAGGGTGTCGGCCAAGGCGGCGGGAAGCGTGCTCAGGTCCGGGTGGTAGCGCCCACCTCCTCCCCGCGCCGCGGTCACCGCGTCGCACACGAGTTCGCCGGTGATGCCGGGGATGGGCGCTTCGCGCGCGGGGTAGATGTCCGAGACCCAGATCCGGTCCGCCGCGGCAAGGGCCGCACCGAGCTGGCCGGCGAAATCGCGCGTACGCGAGAACAGGTGAGGCTGGAAGACGGCCACCAGGCGGGCTCCGGGGAAGCTGCCGCGCGCTGCCGCGATCGCCGCCGCGATTTCGGTGGGATGGTGTGCGTAGTCGTCCACCACGGTCACCCCGCGCTCGCGGCCGAGCCGCTCGAAACGGCGGCGCACCCCGCGAAACCCCGCCAGCGACCGGCGGATGTCACTCCAGGCGACGTCCATCCGGCGCGCGGCCGCGGCTGCGGCCAGGGCGTTGAGCAGGTTGTGCGCGCCCGGGAGGCGGATCGACAGCTCGCCCCGATCCCGTCCATCCTCGAAGATGCGCGCCCGGGCTCCGCCGGGACCGGTGCGCACCCGCGTCGCCCGCAGCTGGGCGCCCGCGCGGAAGCCATAGGTGCAGGTGCGCGCGCCGAGGCCCGCAAGCAGTTTCGAAGCTCCCGGATCGTCCGCACAGGCGCACACCGTGCCGTCCGCGGGCACCGCGTCCACGAAGGTGCGGAACGCCTCGCGCAGGCTTGCGAGGTTCCCGTAGGTGTCGAGGTGATCGGCCTCCAGATTGGTGACCAGGGCCGTGCGGGGCGTGATGTGGTGGAAGGAGCGGTCGTACTCGTCGGCTTCGACCACGTACAGGTCGCCGCGTCCGTAGCGCAGGTTGCCGTCCCACCC
>VYDD01000259.1 GCA_009843625.1 Gammaproteobacteria bacterium
GGGTGCGTAAAAGTGGATGTCTCCCAACTGCGTAAAAGTGGGTGTCCCTTGACAGACCTCGACGAGAGTCACATGGCGGACCACGTTTCGGGCTACAACGCCACGGCCTGGGTGCCGACGATCGATGACGACTTCGACCCGATGTACGGCGATCTCGGCAAGGTGGACATCGGGGGCGACGACGAGTCGGACAACTTCGCTGACGGCGACGATTCCCGCGAGTGCACCGCCGATGACGGCGGCAGCGCGAAGGGCGAGGACGACAACAACGGCACCCTGTGCAACGCCGAGGATGTCGAGATCGAGACCACCGTTACCTTCCCGCTGGGGCTGGGCTACGGCTGCGACGCGGTCGAGAAGACGTACACCCTCACCTGCCAGTGGGACACACGCGGCAACCGGAGCAACGCCGTGGACGCCACGCTGGAGGCCATTGCCGACGACGGGGCCAACATCGGCAACTTCGTCGAGTGCGAGGTTGAGTAGGACTTGCTCACTGTGCTGAACGGGTAACCGTCCGGCACGACGGGGGCCCCGGGGCTTCGGCCCCGGGGCCCTTTCGCTTTTCGGACCCCCGTCACAACCGAAGCGGCTTGGAACGCCGGCCGGTCCTCGCGGTAGCGGTCCTCCAGACGGGCACGCGCGGCGCTCGGCGCCGCGCACGGTCTAACCCCACCTCCTCTCACGGCCGGTTGGGGCGGGCAACACAGTGCTGGCGGAGCGCGCGACTTGTTCGGCAGCCTGACTGTCGCCAAGGCCACCATTTGCCGGGCGCTTGATACTGTCTCGCCGGTGCCCGTTTCCACCCACCGCCGCCCCGGGATTCCGGTCATCGCGATGGTGGCGTTCCTCGGCGCCCTGCTCGGCAGCAGTCCCGGCTGGGGATACCGCTTCTACCGTTCGTTCGACGCGGACTCCCGGGTGCCACGCAGCGATGAGGCCAGGCGCTGGTCGGACGCGGTGTGGGGACCGGGAGACACGCTGGTCTGGCATGTGCTGGACGACCCGGTGTGGCAACCCCATTTCTCGGGGGCGGAGGAACTGCTTCCGTCCGTCGAAGAATCGCTGGACACCTGGACGCGGGTGCCGAGCGCGGACGTGCGCTGGCGCGTCGACGGAATCCTCGCCGGGGCGCAGGTCGGGCTCGACGGCCGCCATACCGTGTCGGCGGAGGAAACGGAGGACTTTGGCGGGCAGGCTCGAGGATGGAGTCGAAGCCGGGGCGGGGGCCCCTGGGAGAGGATCGAGTGCGACGTCGTGCTCAGCACCGATTATGTGGAGCGATTGGCGCAGAGCAACGACAGCCGCCTCAACACGCTCCTCCACGAGTTCGGTCATTGCCTAGGCCTGCAACACGCGGCCACGACGCCCACGATCCGGTGGGACTGGCGGTGGACCGACTCGTCCATCTGGCAAAAGGACCCCCAGATGTCTTACGGCCGGGACATCGATAGTTCCCTGACCGAGGACGAGGTGATCGGCGCCTCGCTGTTGCGTCCGGCGCAGGGATGGCAGCGAAGCACGGGCAGCATCTCGGGGCGGGTCCGGCACGAGTCGGGGGCGGCACGCTTCGTCTCGGTCCACGTTCTGCGCAACGAAGGCGGCCGGGCGCGGCCCGGCGTCCAGGTGTTCACGGACGAGGATGGAGGTTTCCTTGCCGAGGGGCTCGCCCCGGGGGAGTACGTGGTGTGGATCCATCCGATGTTCCGGCACGATGCCCACCCGCCACTGTTGAGCGCCGGCGCCGTAACGGACGCCCGGGACATGCTGCTGACCGGGCGGCACCGTGTCCGGGCGGGACAGGAAACGCCCGCCGGGGAGTTCACGGTCATCCGGGACCGGGATCGGCGATGAGGGTCCTCGGCCGCCTGTTCGCGGCGCTCGGGATGCTGGCCGTCGCCGCTTGTGGCCGCGACGCCTCCGCGCCGACTGCCGCCCCTCCGCAACCACCCGCCGTTGTCGTGACCTTCGCCTCCGACTCCGTCCGCATCGAAGAGGGAGAAACCGCGGAAATCGCGGTGCGGTACCGGATCAACACTCTCCCGTCACCGCTCTCCGTCGCGGTCTCCCCCCTGAACCAGGGGGCGGTTCCGGAGGACTACGAGCTTTCCGGCAACACCTTCGAGATCCCCGCGGGGCAGGCCGTCACCGGGACCGCCGCAATCTCGCTCACTGCGCTGGTGGACAACCAGATCGCGGAGGGGGAAGAGGTGGTCGCGCTGCGCCTGCAACCGCCGGGAGGCGTCCGGGCGCAACTCGGCCCGAACCTGGAGGTCACGATCGCCGACCGCGGTGCGTCCCCCTGCGCGGGCGTTCAGGTGGTGGCAACGCGTATCGAGTCACTCGAAACGGCTCGACATTACCGCCGGACGACGCTCGAACTCACTCAGGGAACCGAAGCGGAAGCGGTGTGGTTCGATTGGGGCGGGCCGTACCTTTTCGACCAGTACTGCGACGACGATGACTGCCGGACGGCCTGGGAAGAAGACCGATTCCCGATCCTGGAGGTGAATCTCGTCGAATGGCGGATGGAATCGTCCACGAACGGGACAGCGGATGTGCTCGACATCGAGTGGCACGAATCCAACACGCTCCGCTTCGGGTTCCGGTCCTCCGACGGAGCCTGCGAGGGAGAACCGGCCGTCGCCTGCACGGCGGCTGGGTGCGAACTGGACCGCTAAGTCCTGCCGGGGTTCAACGCCCGGAGCGCCGGCTTGTTCCGGCGGGATGGCGCGCCGGCTTGGACCGCCGCCTGTCGGCGGCACCGTGGCCCGCAGAGCGCGTAGCTCAGACGCGGCTCATGGCGCGCCGGCTCTCAAGAGACGCGAACTCGTGCGCACCCCGGGTTCTGTCTCGCTGACGGGTAAGGCGGAGTAGGGACGCGACCGGAGCCGGACCCGAGCCTTGCCCGGGTCGCCGGAAGCGGCCTCTTCGCTCCGACTTTTCCACATTCAGGTCCAGAGTGAGAAAAAACCGGCCCGAATTGCGTCTATGGACATTAGGGGCGCGCATCCGGCGCGGCCCGCCGCCCCGTCCCTTGGACGGAAAGGAGTCCCATGTCCGCCGCGATGAAGAACCCGGTGAAGGATGCCCCCGAAGAATTGGTTGCCGGGCCGCCACCCGCACCCTACACTGACCGCGTGGGCGGTGACCCAAACGGAACGCGCGGCGCCTGGTGGCGCGAGGGTGTGCGCTCCTGGATTCCGATGCTGGCGATCGGAGCCACGCTACTCATCAGCATCCAGAGCCAGATGCTTGGCATGCAGCGCCAGATCGGCGACCTGCGGGTGGAGTTTCGGGACGTACTGCGCGCTGAGTTGACCCCCATCCGCCGCGAGCTGGAGGACGTTCGGCACCGACTCATCGACGTTGAGGGCCGGCTCACCGACGTTGAGGGCCGGCTCACCCACATCGAGAGCCTTGTCCAGAGCCGTTTGCCGGCGGCGCCTCCCGCATCCGATTCGCCCAGCGGGTCCGGCGCCGGCCAGGTCTCCAGCGCCGACTGACGTCCGCTTCCGGCGGACGCCGTCCCCAGGGCCGCAAACCGCGTCGGGCTCATCCGCGTGATGGCGAGCCGGCTTGGAACGCCGGTCTTCAGACCGGCGCAGCGGCCCGCCGGACCGCGGATCGCGTAGGGCCATTCAGAACGGTACGCGCGGGCTCGGAGCGCCGGCCTCCGGCCGGACTGCCTCAAAGAAGCGGTACGCGCGCGCCTCCGGTCCGGGCAGTGCGACCGCGACCCACACCAGGATCCCCGTCCAGACCTACCTGCACCGGACAGCTCCGTTCCGTCTCACGGGTTCTGTATCTCAACCTCGTGTCCGGAAGGGGAAACCAGCAGTCGGAATACCCGGCCGTCCAAACGGAAGAGCTCTCCGGAACGGACCGAGTCCGCGGGTCCTGGAGGATCCGGTGGTGGCCGCGGCGCGGATCCCCGGAACAGCAAACCCGTGTCAAAGGGATACCCCGCGCACTCTTCGAGAGCGCCATTGCGGTTTGTGTCAACGCACGCATAGTCCGAGAAATCCGCGACCTGCGCCGGGTTAGGGCGTCCTTCCGAGTCAAACAGGCCGTCGACATTCGCGTCCACGACGCCCACGAGAACGGGCTCCCCGGTGGGGGGAATGACGAGTCCCCGCCAGACGCTTGTACCCATGTACCGCACGCCGATATCCAGGTCCTCGAGAGTCCAGAACCGGACTCCGTAGGGGAGGCGCACCCCGGACGCGTAGGAAACCTCGAGCACCGTGCCGACGCCCGGAAGAATCTCCCGGTCCCCGCGATTCCGCGCCAGCACCAGCGGTGGTCCGTCGTCGGTCAGATCTCCGTTCCGGTTGCGGTCCACATGGATCCGGTCGACATGGTGCTCAAAATACGCAAGTGGAGACGGCGGATCGGCACACAGCACCGGCAGGAGTTCGGAATGACACGACGTTCTTCGTTCCGTTCTGTCGATCATGAGCTGGAAATCGCCGTCGGCCAGGTTGATGAACTGATAGGACTGCACATCTCCTCGAGCGTCCGGGTACACGAACATCGTGGGCCTTCGCGGATGGACGAAAGCGCGAGGGAACATCGGCCAATCCGGGTCGGACCGGCCGTCGCTGTTGAACCACTGGGAGAACAGGAGCTGATCGCCTCGAACACCTTCCAGCGGTTGCGTATCCGTGGCGTCCGGCACGCCATCGTTGTCATCGTCGCTGTCCAGGTTGTCGCCGATGCCGTCGCCATCGGTGTCAGTCCATTCCCCGGCGTCCAGGGAGAACTCATCCTGGTCGTTGTCTACACCATCCCCATCGGCGTCACGATCTTCGAAGTCCCCGATACCGTCGCCGTCCGTATCCCGCCAATCCCGAGGGTCGAGCGGCAGGGCGTCGATGAGGTCCCAGGCCCCGTCGTTGTCGTCGTCGTCATCCAGTGCGTTGGAGATCCCGTCCCCATCGATGTCCTGCGGCGAGCCTGCGGGCGCGGGGTTCCGATCCTCGCCAGCCGACAGCCATTCCAGTACCTCCGCCGAGGACACTGTTCCCGGACGGCAATGGCCCCCGGGGCCATCGAGATCCGCTCGCGTCTCAAGACCGAGCACTTCGCGGTAGTAGCGCGCCATCCGAGCCGGAACCGGGTTCACGTGATCCCCCGTGGTGGCTTGTACGAAGACCCTGAATCGTCCTCGTACCCCGTCCGTACCCGACGGCGTCCACGGAAAGGTCGGCGCCCAGTTGGCCGACATCCGAGGAGGGATCCGGTCGTTATTGATTCCACGGCCCCAGGCGCCACCGCACCACGCGTAGAAGCCACCGCCGTAGAGGCCAGCGTACCGCTCCACGAACCTGGTCAGGAATGACGTGCCTGCCGATCCGCCCCAGAAAAAGACCCGGTTGTAGTCAACGGCGATACTGCCGTTGAACCCGCTCTGCAGGAGCTCGTGGACGAGGCGTTCGTCCTCATACACCCAGAAGCGAGTTCCCGAACCGCTCCCGATGTGGGTGTAGTTCGAGAAATACGGAGAGCTCGGAGCGTTCGGGTCTGCAACGTTGTTAGCGCCCGGCGAGCCGACGAACGCGATCGCCAACCCCAGGTCCAGCGCCCGCTCGGCATCCGCGTACCTTCGTGTCAACATGTCGCGCTGCGTCCCGCTGTTGTTGCCGTGAAAGAAAACCACGAGGCCGCGTGGCTGGCTCGGATCCCATGCGCTTCGGAAATGGAGCCGATACAGCATGGTCCGTCCCTGCGAATCCGTGAAATCCCCATCGCGCGGCCATGCGGGCGCAGTTGGGGTTGGCGATGGATCCGACGCCGGGGTAACGGGGTTCGTTCCCGACGTTCCCCCGCCGGGGGAGTCACCGGAGCAGCCCGTAAGGCACAGCGCAGACAGCAGGAGAAAGACGTGAGCGGCGGTGGTGCGGAGCACTGGACCGTCAACACGGCGCTGCCGTTGGTGCGGTAGCTCGCGGCGGCCACGCCGGCATCCGGCGCCCGAAGGGTGTCCAGCTCTGTATCCAGACCGCCGCGGTGCGTCCACCAAACCGCGAGTCCGAGGGTTTCCTGAACGCGAATGCGGCACCAGGAAGCCAGCCGATCAGTTCTCGTCCAAACGGCAACCGTCAGAGGAGCAGACAACAACCGGGTTTCCGGCACAGTCCCCGCCGACCAGGCCGAGCTGCAGATCCGATTGCTCCAGATCCTGGGTCCAATCAATGGCGACCTCGTGCCGGACGGACTCGCTGGCGATCTCTACACGCCAACCGCTGATCCTTCCTGCCATGTACGGGTTGTGATACTCCGACAGGGTGTACGGGCCGAGAAAGTCCAGCGCCGTCCCAACACCAACGCTGGTCAACTCCACGGTGATGTTGGTCGCAAGGTGATCCGAAAACTCATCCGAAGGGACGGGCGGCAACACAGCGACGCTGACACCCGGACAGGGGTCGAACACCGTGGGCGCAGGCGGTGGAGGCGCGGGCGGGGCCGTGGGGGTTGGC
>VYDD01000490.1 GCA_009843625.1 Gammaproteobacteria bacterium
GAGGCGGGGCGGTCCAGGCCGGCGGCGGGTTCCACCAGTGGCACCACCAGCCCGGTCGACTCCAGCCCGAGGCGGGCGGCCAGGTCGGGCAGCGCTTCCACCGCGGCGGCACCCGGGGCGAGCAGGGCGTCGACCCGGTCGGGGATCTCGTTGTTGTCCGAGTCGCCCAGCAGGCCGTCGGGGGTATACAGGTTGGACAGGTCGAGCGACCCCTTCCCTCCGCTGCCCGGTCGACCTGCGACCGGTCCGGGCGCGTCCGGGGCGGCCCTGCCCGGGATGCGCACCACCGGGCCCGACGCCAGACGCACTTCTACGGAGCCCAGGCCGGGGTAGGCGAATGGGTCGTCCGACTCGTCGGAATCAGCATCCTGGGCGGCTTCCTGTCCGGCGGGGACCGCCCCGGGGGCAGCCGGGTCGGCTTCCTCCTCGGTCGGCGCGTCCTGCCCAGCGGCCTCTTCCTGCCCGGCGGCCTCTTCCTGCCCGGTCGCGGTCGGGACTTCCTCTCCGGCCGCGAGCGCGCGCAGCACCCCGGCCGCCTCCTCCAGATCGGCCGCCGCCACATCCACGTTCGCGATCAGGCGGTTCACCCCGTCCGATCCGGCGCGCGCCCGGGCCTGCCAAAGCCGAACATCCTCCACCTCGACCCCCGACTCTTCCAGCGCCGCGCGCACGTCGTCCCCCGCATCCCCCAGCAGCGGCGCCGACAGAGTGCGCGTGTGCGGCAATACCCCCGCGAACATGCGGGCAGCCGCGACCAGCCCCTCGTCATCCCCACCTACCACCAGCACCCAGCGGCGGCCATCCGCCTCGCGCACCACCACCGCGCCCTCGCCGGCGTCCAGCGACGCCGCGTCGACCCCCGGCGAGACCAGCCCGGAGGCGGCCAGTCCGCCCCGGCCGACCACAACCAACACGCCTTCCGCCGCGGTCCCCCGCGCCACCGGCAGGTCCAGCGCCATGGTCTCGAAGCCCAGGCGGGCGGCGATCTCGGCGGCCGCGCGCGTCTCGGCCCCAGTGGGCGACTCACCGGTCACCAGCGAGGCGTTGACGAAGTCCGGCACTTCGTCGCCGTTGGTATCGAGGACGAGGCCCCCGACCTCGAAGAGCGTGGTCAGGTCACCGGGAACCGAAGCGACCGGGGCCGCCTGGGACATCGCGGGCGCGGGCACGACGAGCCAGAGCGCCACCGCACCCACGGCCGACCGGAACGCGGATCCGGGTGGTCTACGCAACCACCAACGCGTTCGGGAACCGGCGACCGTCCGCGCGCCCGCCATCTCACCCACGTTCCGACCGCTCCGGCCCGCCCCGAACCGCGCCCGGAGCGGCCTCGGCCGGAGCACGCTCACGACCCGCGGCGCGCGGGCGCCCCCGGTCCGGTGGCGGCAATCGCCTACCGGATCGACGCCAGCGCCTCGAACACCAGCCAAATCACCAGAACGAAGATCGCGCCGCCGACGCCGAACAGGAGCCAGGTCTCGCTGGTCCAGTAGCCGATCATGTTGATCACCATGGCCCATGTCGTCATCACCAGCAGGAAGGCCAGCGGCATCACCGTCACCCAGATCCTCCGCTTCAGGCTGAAGAGGAAGAGGCTGATTACCAGCAGGCTCATCGCCCCGGTGAGCTGGTTGGTGGTGCCGAAGAGCGGCCACAGGCGCATGCCGCCGGCGCCCCGGTCGACGCCGAGCGCCAGCAGGGCGCAACTGGACACGGCCAGGGTGGTCGCGATCCAGCGATTCTGCGCGAGCTTGACGCCGTACTCGGCCCCCAGCTCGGAGATGATGTAGCGCTGCAGGCGCACCCCGGTGTCCATGGTGGTGGCCGCGAAGCTGATTACCACCACCGCCGCAAAGGTGACCGCGAGCCCCTGGGGAATGCCGATCCCCTGCGCCAGGAATCCCACCCCCTGCACGAACGCCTGGGTGGCGCCCGCCGATGCCGACGCGAACGACCCGTAGTGGTCATGCCAGCCGTCCACCCCGACCACGACCGCGAAGCCCGCCGTAGTCGCGAGGATCGCGGTGAGCGCCAGCGATCCCTCGCCGACCGCGCCCCCGTAGCCCACGTAACGCGCGTCCGTCTCCTTGTCGAGCTGCTTCGATGAGGTCCCCGACGAAACCAGCCCGTGGAAGCCGCTGATGGCGCCGCAGGCGATCGTCACAAACAGGAGCGGGAACCAGTTGGGAGTGTCGGGCGGCAGATTGGTGTTGATTGCGGGAGCCACGACCGGTGCATTGGTGAAGATGATCCCCAGCCCGATGATGCCGAGCGCCACGAAGAGCTGATGGCTGTTGACGTAGTCGCGGGGCTGAAGCAGGAGCCAGACCGGCAGCACGCTGGCGAAGAAGGCGTAGACGAAGAGGACGATTACCCAGCCCGCGCGCACGCCGTCGGTGGTCGCGGCCGCCGCGGCCGCCGCCTGATCACCCCCGGCGGCCTCGATCTGCGCAGCGGTCGGGTCGAAGCAGAAGAAGTCGGGCAGTTCGAGCGGCACCGACTGGCCCTCCCAGATGAGGAAGTAGAGCACCGCCAGCGCGCCCAGTGACGGCAGCAGCAGCCCGGCGCCCGAGCGGTAGATCAGGAAGCCCACCGTAATCGCGACCACGAGGCTTCCCCAGACGGGCAGCACCGCCCCCGGGTTGCCGATGAACAGGTTGGAGATGACCACCGCGAACACCGCGTTCACCAGCAGCAGCAGGAAGAAGATCACCAGCATGAAGAGCACCCGGCCGCGATCCCCCACGATCTTCCCGGCCAGCGTCCCGATGGAGTTCGCCTTGTGCCGGGTCGAAATCCACAGCGTGCCGAAGTCGTGCACCGCCCCCGCGAAGATCGTCCCCAGCACCACCCACAGGAACGCGGGCAGCCACCCCCAGATGACCGCGATCGCCGGCCCCACGATGGGCGCCGCCCCCGCCACCGAGGTGAAGTGGTGGCCGAAGAGCACGTTGCGGTTGGTGGGCAGGAAGTCCACCCCGTCCTCGAACTCGTGCGCCGGCGTGCGGAAGTCGGGGTCGAGCTGGTAGATGTTGCGGGCGACGTACCGGGAGTAGACCAGGTACCCGGTGGCAAACGCGGACAATCCAACCAGTAGCAGTACGATTGAACTCACGGAAGCCGTCCTTTGTTCGGGACACGGAGACGACGTGTTGCGGAAGCAAGACGCCTTCGCCCGCCTGCCGGGCGCGGAACGGTCAGTTTACGTCGCGCGCTCCGACATCGGCAACGTCCCCGCCAGGCGTTCCAGCGCCTCCAGCCCGTGCAGCCGGCCATCGAACAGAGGGATGGCGTGCACCGGATACCTGGAGAAACTCCTGCGCACCCGATCGGCGTACTCGCGCTGGCGATCCCTCCGGGCCCCCAGCAGCACGCCGTCCGCGTCCTCGGGCACCACCTGGTTGAGGAAGATGGCGGCGACCGGGATGCCGTACTTGTCGAGCATCTTCACCGACCGCTCGGTCTCCGACACGGGCAGATGCTCCGGCGTGACGACGAAGACGAAGCCGGTGCGATGCGGGTCCGTGATGAGGGCGCGCGCATGGCGGAAGCGGGCCTGGCGTTCGGTGAGCGCGCCTAGCACCGGATCCTCCCCGGAGTCCTCGGTTCCCGCCGCCGCCCCCGCCACGTTGCGCCACATGCGCCCGAGCACGTTGACCTTCCTGCGCCGCGAGATGAGCCCGCTGATCCACGCATCCATCAGCTCCGGCAGCGACAGCAGCCGCAGCGTGTGACCCAGCGGGGCGGTATCGAAGATGAGGCGGTCGTAGGCGTGGCCGGCCTCCTCGGCGATGCGCGTGAACCGATCGAACAGCGCCGACTCCTCGGCGCCGGGGGTCACGCGCGCGATGTCGATCTGGCGCTCGACCTCCGCCATCAGCCGGGGCGGCGTGCTGTCGGCGATGCGCGCCTTCACGTCGTCGATGTAACGGTCTGCTTCCTCCGCGGGATCGATCTCGAGCGCCCACAGCCGCGGGCGAACCTCCCGGGCCGTGCCGCCGAGCCGGGTTTCGAGCACGTCGGACGTCGAGTGCGCGGGATCGGTGGAGACCAGGAGCGTGCGGTGCCCTTCGCGCGCGGCCTCGAGCGCCATGGTGGCGGCGAGGGTGGTCTTGCCGACCCCGCCCTTGCCGCCGAAAAAGAGAACCTCGCGGTCGAGGATGCGGCGCGATCTGGCCATCAGCAGGGCACCGGAGCGCGCCTCACCGGCTGTCCGCCCAGCGGCTCGTGGGACGGCTCGGCGTCATCGGCGCACCCGGCTCAGCAGCATCTGAATCCGCCGTCGGGAGCACTGGGCATGCCGATGCGCACGTGCCACTGGTGGAATTCCTCGATCACGTCGGGATAGATCTCCAGGGCGTAGAACGCCACGGGGTTTGGGGCGCCCAGCAGATCCGCGAATCCCAGCAGCAGGAAGGTGTCGCGCTCCTGGCGGTACGATCGATAGATCTGGGATCGATAGGGGGCGAAGTAGATGCCCTCGTAGATCTCGCCCGCGGCCCGCAGACCCTTCCTCAGGCGCCGGAACGCCCTCCGGGCCCAGGTCTCGGACGCCATCCTGCCCTCGCTACCGTGCATCGTATTCGTCCTCGCTCACCGGGTCCCCCCAGCTTGTAACCGCGTTCACGTTGAGTGCGATGTGGGTCATGGCTCCGCCGGGAGCGGCGCCGTGCCAGTGGTTCTCGCCGGGCTCCACGACGATGAGGTCGCCCGGCCCGGCTTCGCCGACGGGCTCGCCTTCCTTCTGGTATCGGCAGCGGCCCTCCACGATGAAGAGCATCTGATGGCCGCTGTGCGTGTGCCAGTTGGTGCGCGAGCGGGCCTCGAAGTGCACGCGGTAGACGTTCACCCGGGGATCGGCGGGAAGCGCGCCCTCGATGCGGCGCAGGCTCCCGGGGCCGGTGAAGTTGGCCGGATCGGAGGATTCGCGGCTGAGGGTCGCCAGCGGAAACACGTTCATCTTCTGCTCTCGGATTCGGCGTGTCCGGGATGGAGGTCGCGTGCCATCATCGCGCCTGATGGCGCTGTTGGCCAGTGGGCTTCCTCAATAGTATTGGTGCCCTGGTCCCGGAAACGCAGTTCACCGTCTCGCGGGCAGGCCATCCTCCGATGACATCCAGTCGTGCCATCACCAGCCGGCTTCACGAAGAAGCTTCGAGTAACGGGGAGACCTTCTACCTGGACCCGGAGACGGGCCTCGCCGTCTTCACGGAGTTCGGCCTGCGCCAGCGCGGCAGTTGCTGCTGGAGCGGATGCCGTCACTGTCCCTACGAAGCCGCGAGGGCGGATGACGGGGATGGTGCCGCGGCCGTGGAGCCTCCGCTCTGGCTCACGCCGATGCGGTTGGAGTCCGAGCCCGTCGACGTGCTCTTCTGGAGCGGCGGCAAGGACAGCTTTCTCGCCTACCGCGCCCTGCTGCGCGAGGGGGCCCGCCCCACGGTCCTGCTGACAACCTTCGACGTGGCAAGCCGGACGATCGCGCATCAGGAGCTCGCCGTGGAGCTTGTGGTGCGACAGGCCGAGCACCTGCACGTGCCCCTGCTCGGCGTTCCCCTCCATCCCGGCCTCGCCTACGAAGCGCGCATCGCCGAGGCAGTCACGTCGATTCCCGCGATCGCCCGCTTCGTGTTCGGCGATCTGCACCTCGAGCACATTCGCGAGTGGCGCACGGGCGCGTTCCGGGAGCTCGCGGAGACACGCGGCGCATCGCTCCACTTCCCCATCTGGCAGGTGCCTTACGAGGTGCTGATGGCGGATCTGGAGGCCAGCGGGATCGTCTGCGAGGTGTCCGCGGTGACCGATGCGGCGCTCGGCGCGCTCGTCCCCGGCCAGCGCTTCGACCGCGAGGCGATGTCGCGGCTCCCTGACGGCGTGGACCGGTTCGGCGAAAACGGAGAGTTTCACACCCTGGCGAAGGTGTGGACCGGAGATGACTAAGTTCGTTTAGCTTAGTCCACTAGGCCAACCGCAGCGCGTCCTCCCCCAACACCTCGTCGAGGTTGCTCACCAGCCGGTCCGCGTCGTCTTCGTCGAAGACCAGCGGCGGCTTGATCTTCACCACGTTGTGGAGCGGGCCGTCGGTGCTGAGCAGGATGCCGCGGTCGCGCATGCGCTCGACCAGGCAGGTCGCGTGGCGCGGGGCCGGATCGAGCGACTGCCGGTCCGTCACCAGTTCGATGCCCTGGAAGAGCCCGGTGCCGCGCGCGTCTCCGACGATCGGATGGCCCTCCACCAGGCGCTTCAGTCCCGCGAGCAGCCGCTCACCGACCCGGCGGGCGTGGTCCTGCAGCCTCTCTTCTTCGATCACATCCAGCACCGCCAGGCCGATGCGGCACGATACGGGGTTGCCGCCGAAGGTGTTGAAGTACTCCATGCCGTTGTTGAAGGACTCCGCGATCTCCGGGGTGGTGACCACGGCGGCGAGCGGATGGCCGTTGCCGATGGGCTTGCCCATGGTGACGATGTCCGGCACCACCCCGTGA
>VYDD01000151.1 GCA_009843625.1 Gammaproteobacteria bacterium
TGCTGCTGCGACTCGATGCACACTGCACCCGCCTGGGCGAGTGAGCCCCCGACTTCCGGACTCAGCCCGACCATGGAACCATCCCCCAGGTCGCGGAGATCCAGAGACTGCTCACGGCGTCGTTCACTCATCCGAGACCATGATCCGCAGCGCCCGGCGAATCCGGCCCTGTTCCGGTCCCGTCGTCACTTTGCTGAACCAGTAGTGCGCCTCCTCCGGTTCCATCGAGGCGACGGCCCGCGCCACTTCTTCAATACGGCGGTGCTTCCGCAGGGGCTTGAGCGCGGCGAAGAGCAGGCCCAGGCGCACCGCGTCCTCCTCGGCAATCTTGAAGGGCGCGCGGCGCTTCGGACCAAGATCGGTTGATCGGTATCCCGCGCGCCGGATCGTGGCGAGCACCTGATCGAGGACGCTGAGGAGCGGCTCCCCCCAAACCCGGATCACCAACTCTCCGGCTGGACCGGCGTGGCCGCGATGGGCCTCCACGCGGTAAAGCGCCACCCCGAATCCAAGTCCGTCGCGGGGAAGCACCCTCAACTCGAAGGCCGACGCAACAGATCGGCGTCCCGGCGCGGTCGGCGAACGGCGAGCGGTGGCTGTCGAGGGCATCGGGCGCGACCTATCCAAGCGCCAGTTCCGGGTCCGATCCCGGCCGCTCTTCGGCGCGGACCGCGATTCGGCCCATGTCCAACTGCACCATGACGTCCCGGAGTGTCTGGAAGGCTTGGGAGCCGGGCGCAAGCCCCTCCGGGTACGAGGCGGTCAGCACGATCATCACATCCACCTTGGTGGCCTCGCCAGCCTGTGCCTCGAGATTGGACCGAAGGCGCTTGTAGCGGTCCCAGAGTCCGTCATAGCGGACCTCCACCGAGCCGTCCGGGCTCCGCTCGCCGAACTCGGCAACCAATCGCAGGTCCACCCGGTACTCCCCTTTCGGGAACTGGGGGACCGCCATGCCGAGGGCGCGCATGTCGGAAAGGTCCTCGCAAGTGATCTTGAGCGTGCCGATGAACTCTCGTCCGGCGTCCTGGAACGCGTCGGCGATGCGCTGAAAGACCCTGCCCGGCGCGCCGGTCTCTGTGACGACGAGAGGAGCGTCGTCATCCTTCTCGTCGCCGCATGCGCACTTCACTTGTCCGCACAGCGGGCACATCTCCCCGCACGAGCACTCCGCGCGTCCGCAGCGGGCGCATTTCTCTACGGGCGGAAACACCTTCTCGGCTTCCTCCGGCGTGTAGAGCATCGCGTCGCCGGAGATCTCGACGAACGGAGGCGGCGAGTCCTTTCGGTGGACGCGATCCCGCTTCGGGTCGTAGTAGGCCCAGACGCCCTGGCTACAGCCGTTCCGGATCGTCTTCTTCAACTGATTCGGGTCCAGCAGCATCTTGAGCCCGAGGCGCTTTGCGAACTCCCTTCGCAGGTCGTCGGTGGACATGTCGCCGCGTCCGCTGGTCCACGCCTTGGCCTTCACGAACTGGGCGCTCATAGCCGCATCGTCGCCGGTGAGGACCTTGTCCAGATCGCGCAGCACGCCCACCAGAATCCCAGTCTGGTCCCGGCTCACCTTGCCTTGCTCCTGAACCGGCATTCCATGGTGCGCAAGTCCGCCGGACCGCTTCGGAGCGTCGGCGGACGGATAGAAAAGGTGCCGGTAGGTCCGGGTGATCGCGACCCGGACATCCAACTCGGCGGCGGCACCCATCGCGCGCAGGTCCTTCTGCTGGTCGCGGCTGAACTGCGCCATGCGTCCCCGGTCCTTCACGATCCGCTCGATGGCGAGGTGCCGCTGGGCGAGCGCCACCATGCGTTCCGATGCCGTCTTGTCGGCGACCAGGAACGCCACGTTGTTCTTGAAGGTGCGCGGCGTCTCGGTGGTCCCCGCGTGGGCGAACAGCTTGCGGACGAGGTCGGGGGGCGACAGCTTCGCCCCGCCCGCCTCGACCGCGCACGCCTCGAAGTGCGGGATGGCCAGCTTGGGCGCGCCGGAATCGTCGGCGAGTTCGGAGGCCTCCGCCGGAAAGTGGACGGGCCGGAAGGTGCCAGGGCGCCACACCCGCTGGATGCGCCGGTCCACCTCCTCCTTGGCGCGCACCAGCCCCACGAGCGAGAGTTCGTCCTGCACGACCTTCTCCAGACTCGGTTCGGTCTTGAACAGGTACAGTCGGCCATCCCAGTGGAGGAACCAGAACGCCTCTCCCGCCGCGCCGCGCTTCTCGCCCCGCGCCCGGGCCAGCGTTTGGCGCAGCAGTTCGGGATCGTCGCCGGGCTGAACGGTGGCGGCCAGCAGGTCCGGCCACTCGATCCCGGAGGCGATGCCCTGCGTGAGGCTGTGAACGAAGATCGACGTGGCCAGCCGGCGGCCGTAAGGCGGCTTCCCCTCGGCCTTCCAACGCTGGTCCAGCCTCTCCGCGTGCGCGGGATTGCCCGGCCTGCCGCTGGCGATGTCGGCCTGGACCACTGCGCGGAACTCCGGCCGTCCAAGCCTCGACGTGAGATCGTTGAGAATCGCTTCGTCGTGAAGATCGACATGGAACGGCGCGATGGTCCACACGTCGGGGCTCCGCGATTCCCACAGCCCCCGAATCATCCGGGCCAGCAACCGGAGCGCGCCGCGGGTTTTCTGGAACTGAGGGATCGTCGCCGTCTTCAGGGTGAGAACGGTGAAGAGATCGGGATGGAACGGGTAGTTCTTCAACACCTCTTCATGGTGGTCCGCACGGAGGAGACGTTCGGGGAGGTCGGCCCCGCGCTCCGCCAACTCCGAGTAGCATGCGCGGTAGGCGTCGGCGGCCGCGGCGGCGGCCGAATCGTCGAACCGCTCGAAAAGCCGGTGGCGCACGATGGGCGCGATTTCCGATTCGGACGCGGGCGTGATGACCCGCTCCTGCCGCGCCGAGACGTTCTTCACCTCCTCCAGTTCCGCCTGCAACCGCACGGTCTCGGATCTGAATGCGTCGGACGAGTCGGCCAAGGTGAGGACGAACGCGATGTTGGGGCGGCTGGCCGCCAACTCGATCAGGGTCATGACGAACGCCACGGTCTGCTCGGCGAGATCGGTTTGCCCGTTCTCCGCGCGCACGGCCTTCGCGGCCCGCAGGTAGCGCGCGATCTCGTCGAACATGATCAGCGTGGGACGATCTCCCACGGCGCGCTCCAGCGAGGCGGTGCCGGGCGCTATCCGGGATTCGTCGGCCCTGCGAACGTGCTCGTAGGCGCGCTTGCCGCCTTCGGGACCGCCCGCGCTCGCACCCGCCTGCCAAGCCAATTCTCCCCAAAGCGTCCACGTGCTGACCCCGTCGTGTGCGATCCCCTCGGCGGGATCCAAGTCCGATCCCACAACGCCGGCGACCGCCCATCGGTCGGAGGGCAGCCAGTCGGCACCGGGAACGATGCCTTCGCCCCCGTTGCCCCGTGCCGCGTTCTCTTCGGCGGCGTCGAGCGCCGCCTGCCCGCCGCCCGTCGCAAGGTGGTACAACGCGATCAGGTTGTGGGTCTTGCCGCCGCCGAACGAGGTCTCAAGACGAATAAACGGGCTGCTCGCGGGCTGCCGCCCCGAGAGGCGGCCGAGGACCTCCCTCGCCAGCGTTCTCAGCCCGTCGGTCGGGAACGTGTTGCGGAAGAAGTTGACCGGGTCCTGGTACGCCGGGTCGGCCGTCCCGTCGATCACGTCGCGGAGCCGGGCCGCGAACGTGTCCTCTGTCAGGTCGCCCGACAGCACTTCGCGGCGCGGCTCGCAGGTCTCGAAGATGGGTTTCATGGGGCCTGCGTGCGGAGGATGGGGACGATGGCGAAGGTCGGATTGGGTAGGAACACTAGGGACCCGAGTGCGCTTCGGGCAACGGCTTGGGTCAGGGTTGTCCACATTTCTCTCGCGGCCGCCGACGGACGCCACGCGGTCCACCCGAAACCCGAACGCCTCGTTGGGCGTACTCGTTAGGGTGGATGGTTTGACCCGATTGAGCTGACCCCATGCCGAGAGGCTTCGGACAGACCACGGCGGCGATGGCGGGTATGGGGGACCGCGAGGCGTTCTCCGGTGCCGTCAGCGCTCCCGGTTGCGCCGTGCTGGAGCGTGAAATCGACGCGGGGGGTCGATTCACACTTTGGAGCTCTCGGGATTCACACGTGCCTTACCACTCATCCGCCGGGAAGGCAACGCCTTGCGGTTCGGCCGTCCGGCCGCCCGTTGCCGAACGGGCCGTTCGAGCGGGGTCGGGAGCAACCCCCCTCGCCGAAGGCTCAGTACGGCGTAGCGGCGAGTGTGTATTCACAACTCGCCCCACCGCCTCCGGGGTTGCTCCCGAACCAGAGATCCCTTGCGGGAAGGCCATGCGCGCCGCCACAAGCGGGTCGGATTGACCGGAGCGGCCACCTCCGATTCGGAACCGGAGCGCCCCATGGGGACGGCGGACCCCGCCCGGCACGGCGACCACGGCGAGTGCGTCGTCCCTCCGGGCGACAGCCTGCAATCCGCGAACCCCGTCGGGAGCGCGGAACTGTCCGGGGTCGAGGGGGCGGAGCCCCTCGTCAGCCGCAGTGTTCAACACTGCGTGTGCTGGCTCCCGGCAAGTAGCAGGCCGGGAGCCAGTCCGGGCGATGCTATCCAAGCGGTAGTCGAAGACAACCCCGGAGACGGCCCTGGAAAGCGGAGGGGGCTTATGCCGATGGGTTGACGGAGGGCGGAATGGGCGGCGATCCCGAGTAGAAGAGAGAGTACCGCACGTTCCCTCCTTCGAATGTATGCGTCCTTATCGACCACCCACCTACATGGTTGCCCGCCACCAACCGCATGGGAGTAATCGCAGACGGGCCGCGGATGATGGCTTCCTCGAATTCGTGAAGCAATCGCTGTTCATCTGATCTGAGCGGAACCACGATGTCGATGTCATCCATTCTCCGCCGACCTGTATGGTCCGGCGGCGAACTGTAGATCCGCGTCATTTGGACGACCAAACTGACCACGTTCCCTCCGTTCACGTCGGGGTGGTAGAGTTCGATCCTTCTGGCTTCCATTCCGTCTTCTCCTGCGGCTTGGGGGCGAATTGTGGACGCCGAGCGTTCCTGTGACAGCATCTTGAGGAATCTAGGAGGAGCCGCATCCATGTGGGTACGATATCGAGCTACACGAACCAAGAAGCCGGAGTACGTTTCAGCGGCCTGCGCCCTTCCCGGTGTCGGCTGATTCCCCCGTCCGGTGCCGCACGTAGCTCTCCAGCACGCGGTTCATCCGCGTCTGGTAGCCCTTCCCCGGAGCCTTGAAGTACGCCAGCACGGAGCGCTTCACGCGCATGGTGATCTGGTCGGTCAGGTCCGGCTCGACGAGTTCCGCCCGCTCCCAGAACCCCTCGTCCAGTTCCGGGATGTCGCTGAAGTCGATCCCCTCGTCCTTCACCGCCGCGATCTGCTCGGGCGTGAGGGGCCTATCGTAGCATCCGCTCATGGTAGACTCTCCTTTCCTTCCGCGACGCCGGGCGGGCGGAGATCAGACGGATCCGTCCGCGGCGCTCGGAGTGGGCCACCACGATCAGCGCTCCGGGCTCCACCCGGCCGATGCTGATGCGGCGCTCCTCGCCGTAGTCCCAGCGACGGTCCGGCAACGTTGCGACGGTCCCCTCGAAGATGCGCTTGGCGGTGTCGAACCCGATACCGTGCTTGCGGATGTTCGTCTGGTTCCTTGCCTCGTCCCACTCGACTTCCATCGACCGATTATACATATGTATTGTAGTTACACGTAACCCGCCTGGCCCGGCTCGCCGAACTCCGGGCCGCGCTTCCGATGCCGATCCGCGAGTGTACATGACACTTCGGGGGTCGGCGGACAAGAAATCGCACCCTCAATGTACACGCCTCCGGTTCCGCATGTCGCTGGCGCGCTTGCGGTTGAGCCACGGACAGCGGAGCGCCGGTGCCGATCCGCGCTCGTTGGACGTGGCTGGGAGTGACCCCCCATCTCGGCATGCCTCGATCGGCATCGGGCAGGATGGCGATGTACATCCCCATCCTCCCCTCCGCTTCGGGGTCACTCCCAGCCAGCAGTCCGTACCGGAAGGTGTCAAAAAGCGCCGCTTCCAAGCGGACAGAGGACCCGTTCCCCGGGCTGGCCTGAATTGCCGCTCGAAGCCGGGACGGGGTGGTCACCGGCCATGCCTTGAACGCCTTCCTGCAAGGATCGCTGGCCCGGAGCGACCTCCCGCGGAGATTGGGATGGCGCGCACATCCCAGCCCTCCCCCGTGGCACGCCAAGCGTCCAGGGAGGGGGGTCGCTCCGGCCACGGCTTCCGATTCCGGCGCGGCGCAGCCGCCTCGGAGGCCGTGGTGCAACTGCAATCCGGCAAACGGCATGCGCCGTCGCTGGAGTGCACGTCCGGAACGCGTGTCCGCGCACATCGAACCCGATGTCGATGTGCGCTCGCCGTCCGGCCCCGGTGACCGGGTTTCCGGGACGGAAACCGCC
>VYDD01000384.1 GCA_009843625.1 Gammaproteobacteria bacterium
GCCAGGGGGTTCAGGGTGGGGTCGGGCCGGCGCGCACGGGATTCGGGCATGCCGCTCTGCGGATGGTTTCGGGAGGGTCGGGAGTCATTCGCGCAGCCCGGGGAACGGGAGCGACGCGTCGGCCGAGAGGTCCAGGTCCGAACTCTCCCCCAGGAGCAGGCGAAAAGCCGCTGTGCGGGCGACCATGGCCCCGTTGTCCACAGACAACCGGGGAGTCGCGTGAAAGAGCTCGACCTCGGGGGGATGCCGCCGGCGCAACTCGCGGCGCAAGGCGCTGTTTGCCGACACGCCCCCGGCCACCAGGATCCTGTCGGTCCCCGTGCGTTCCACCGCCTGCGCCGCGCGGGTCGCAAGGACGTCGTTGACCGCGGCCTGAAAGGATGCGGCCACGTGGGCGCGCTCCGCGTCGAGGCCGCCGTTGGCCTCGAGTTCGGCAACCTGGGTCGCGACCGCGGTCTTGAGCCCGCTGAACGAGAAGTCCAGCGCCTCCGTCGCGCCCGGCTTTCCGGAGGATGCGAGCAGTGGCCGCGGGAACGAGTACCGGGCCGGGTCCCCCTCGGTCGCAAGCGCCTCGAGCGGGGCTCCGCCCGGATAGGGCAGCCCGAGCAGACGCGCCACCTTGTCGAACGCTTCCCCGGCAGCGTCGTCGCGGGTGCGGCCCAGCAGCCGGTACTCGCCCCAGGCGGTCGCGTGGAGGAGCAGCGTGTGTCCCCCGGAGACCAGAAGCGCCACGAAGGGTGGCTCCGCGCCGGGATCCTCGATGTGGGGGGCGAACAGGTGGGCCTCCATGTGATGCACGCCCACGACGGGGACCCCCGAGGCGTAGGCGGCCGCCTTCGCCCAGCACACCCCCACCAGCAGGGCTCCGATCAGCCCGGGGCCGGCAGTCACGCCGATGCCGTCGAGTTCCGCCAGCATGCATCCGGCGTCGTCCAGCGCACGGCCAACGACATCGTCGACCACCTGCAGATGAGCCCGGGCGGCGAGCTCCGGAACCACGCCGCCGTAGACGGCGTGCATGTCCTGGGAGAGGATCACGTGTGAGCGCAGATCGTGCGCGCCATGTAGCACGGCCGCGGAGGTTTCGTCGCAACTGGTCTCGATGCCGAGAACGAGGAGATCGCTCACCGCCCCTCGGACCCCTCTCTCCCGACCAGCTCGACCCGCACTTCGACCGTGTCCGGCGAGAAGCTGATCAACTCGCCCGAAATGCCGTTGCCGACGCCCACGCGAACCACCTGCGACTCCGCGATGCGCGACAGGTCCACGGGATCGAGGCGAATCGTGCTGAGCTCCGCGACCCGGCTTGCCGGCCCGATTACGCGAATGGTCGCGGGGGAGGCCGTGGGGGGCGCGGCCAGCGTCAACTCGTCACGCGGGACGCCGACCACGGTGGGGGCGACGGGCACTTCCACCGCCACCATGGGTTCGAAGGCGATGGCGACCGCGGCCGGCTCCACGGCCTCGACGACCACTCCCTCGATGCCCTGCAGGCGCACCCAGTTGCGATCGATCACCAGGGACGTGTCGGCGGAGCCCACCGCATCCACGGGGACCATGATCGAAGGCTGGTTCCCGGCGAGGCGCAGGAGTTGTCGGGCCGTGCCCGCCAGCCGAACCGTCGCGCTGGAGGGCGTCGGGGTACCCGAGACCGCCCACTGTGGATCGTTCAGCTGCACGCGAACCGGCACGCCGTCGAAGGCCCGGCGCTCCGGCTGCTCCATCTGCACGACGACCCACAGCACGACAGCAAGCGCAAGCGCGGCGAGCATCGGAGTCGAGTTGCGCCCCGACTCGGATGCCTGCCAGGGCAGCTTCAGCTTGCCAGCAGCCTCTGGATCAGTTCGAGGTTTTCCGGGGAATCCCACTCGGTTGCTCCCGCGATCTTCTTGTAGATGACCCCGTCCTTGCCGATCAGGAAGGACTCGGGGACCCCAGTGGTTCGGTAGGTCTGCCTGATCCGCCCGGATGCGTCGTGCAGGATCGTGAAGGTGAGCCCGTGCTCGCGGGCGAACAGGCCCACGTCGCCGCCGGGATTGCCGGCTTCATCGCGCTCGCCCTGCGCCGCATCCACGCTTACGGCGAGGATATCGAAGGGCTGGCCGTCGAGCTGGTCGTACAGGCGCTGCATCGAGGGCATCTCCACGATGCAGGGGCCGCACCAGGTGGCCCAGATGTTGACCAGCACCACCCGGCCGCGGTGATCCTCGAGGGAGACGGGGGCCCCCTGGAGGTCGGAGATCGTGAAGGCCGGGGCGTCGGCCCCCAGGCCTACCGGCTGAAACCGTCCCCGGCCCGCCCAGGCCATGAGGACGAGCGCACCGGCCCCCAGCACGGCCACCAGATACGGAATGCGCGAAGGTCTGCGGGTCATGTCGACGGCCTCTCGGAACCAGCGGATCGAACCTGTAACGATATCACCCTTATCATGTTCGCACCCATGGTGATTGTTCCTGCGTTTCCGGCTGTGTCGGGCCGGGGGAGGTCGGCCGGCAGCAGCGCGCGGTCGCCGATCACCAGCCGCACTTCGGACCCCACCTCCACGGTGCTCGCCGCCGCCGGATCCTGCTCGATCACCACGCCCGGCTCCAAACTCGTGAGCGCGTCCATTTCGATCTCGGTGACGAAGAGCCCGAGGGAGTCGAGCAGGAGGAAGGCTTCCTCCTCGCTCAGTCCGAGGAGGATCGGCATTTCCACCACCGGCGGCCCCAGGCTGATCGCGAGCCGCACTTCGAAAGGCAGGGCCACGGCGGTTCCCGCCTCCGGTTCCATGGCGACCACTTCGCCGGCGGGCTCCGCGTCCTCCAGGGAGTCCACGGCGACCGTGAACCCGTTCGCTCCGAGGAGGACGCGCGCCCTCCGTTCGTGCTGGCCGATCACGTCGGGAACGGCGCGATGCTCCGGACCCAGGCTGATGGCGAATTCGATGGCCGCTCCGGGAAGGGCGAGCTGGCCGGGCAGCGGGGTCTGGCCCAGGATGGAGCCGGTGGCGGCGGAGGGGTGGTACATCGAGTCGACTGCGCCCAGCTCGAGTCCCGCCCCTGCGGCGCGGGCAGCGGCGGCCTGCAGGTCGAGTCCGGTCAGATCGGGCACGCCCAGCAGGTCCGGAGGCGGAGCGGGCACCGGGAATACGACCCGGGTGGCGGCCACGTAGCCAAGGACGAACATCACGCCCAGCAGAACCGCGCCGCGCAGCACGCGCCCGAGGACTCCGGCCGGACGCCTTCCGCGGGAGCTTGCGCGTCTCTTCCTTTTCGTCGAACGGCGCTTGCGACCGCCGCCACGGGCGGGCCTGCGCCGACCGATCGAGCTTCCCAGCCTCATCGGATTCTCCGCAAGCGCGCCGCGAAGGCGCCGTCGAAACCGGTGCTCTGCGGCAGGACGCACAGGTGACCGCGATCGTCCATGACCTCCGGATCCATGTCTTCGGGAGCTTCCCGGCGGAATTCGGGGTGCCGGCTCAGGAATCCCTCCACGACGTCGACGTCTTCCTCTGGCTCCAATGTACACGTGGAGTACACCAGAAGTCCCCCGGCGGGAACGGCCCGGGATGCGCCCGCGAGGAGCCGGGACTGGACGGCGGCCAGCCTCGCGGGATCCGTCTCGGCCAGGCGCCATCTGACGTCGGGACGGCGGGCCAGGGTACCCGTGCCGGTGCACGGCGCATCCACCAGGACGAGGTCGGCCCGGCGCACGGGTGCGGCACCGGCGTCCGCGACCACGGCGCCCACGCGGGCTCCGAGGCGCAAGGCGGACCCGGTCACGAGCTTCAGGCGGGGCGGGGAAAGGTCGGCTGCCAGCACGTACCCTGCGCGTTCCGATAGCACCAGCGCCTTGCCCCCCGGTGCGGCGCACAGATCGGCCACGAGGGCGCCCGGAGGTGGGTCGGCGTAGCGCGCCACCAGCGCGGCGCCGGGGTCCTGGATGACGCCGGCGACGGCCCCGAGCACGCGCGCCGGGTCGGTCCCGGCCGCGAGACGCAGGCAACCGGAGCCGAGCCCGGCTGCGGTTGCGGTCAGGCCGGCGGCCCGCAACCGCTTGAGGGCGGGTTCGGGTTCGATGCCCACGGGGCGGAAGAAGAGCCCCGGCACACCGTTGTCATGCCTCAGGAGCGCCTCGGTGGCGGTCGCCCCCCAGCGCGCGAGCCAGCGTCGCACCAGCCACCGGGGATGGGAGTGCCAGTGCGTGAGATGGTCCTCGAGGTCGGTCTCGCGGTTGGGGAAGGCGTCCGCGGGCGATCCCTCGCGTGCCGAGGCGCGCAGAACGGCGTTGATCAGTCCTGCAGCCCTTCCGGCACCGGCCGCGCGCGAGAGCTCCACTGTGGACGACACCGCCGCGTACGTGGGCACGCCCTCCATGTAGTGCAGTTGGTACGTGCCCATGCGCAGCAGGTCGAGGACCGCCGCATCGAGCCGCTCAGGTCCCCGGCGCGCGTGCAGCGCGATCGTGTAGTCCAGGCGGCCGCGCAGCCGCGCCACCCCGTAAGCGAGGGCGTGCACCCAGTGCCGGTCGCGGGGCGACAGGGCGCCGGCGCGCGTGTCCAGAGCGCGATCCAGACGCTGACCCCGGGTGCAGGCGGCGAGCACCCGGAACGCGACTCTTCTGGCATCGCGCGATCCGTCCGCGCCCATTCGCCGCTCGCGCGTGCTACTTCGGCAGCGGGGGCGAGGAGGGGACCGCCACCTCGCGCGTGGGCATGCGGCCCGCCAGGTAGGCGAGCCGGCCCGCGACCACCGCCTCCCGCATCGCGGCCGCCATGCGCACGGGATCGCGGGCCGCCGCGATGGCGGTGTTCATGAGCACCCCGTCCACCCCCTGCTCCATGGTAAGGCAGGCATCCGAGGCGGTACCCACCCCGGCGTCCACGATAATGGGGACCTCGCAGCGCTCCTTGATCGCGCGCACGTAGTACGGGTTGAGCAGCCCGAGGCCGCTCCCGATGGGGCTCGCCAGGGGCATCACCGCCACGCACCCCGCATCCTCCAGCCGAAGGGCGGTGATGAGGTCCTCGTTGGTGTAGGCCATCACCTTGAACCCCTCCGCCACGAGCACCCGGGCGGCGTCGAGGGTCGCCTGCGTGTCCGGGAGCAGGGTGGTCTCGTCACCGATCACCTCCAGCTTCAGCCACTCGTTGAACCCCGCGGCGCGGGCCAGCCTCGCATAGCGGATTGCGTCCTCGGCGGTGTAGCAGCCCGCAGTGTTGGCCAGGAGGAAGAACTCGCCGGGGTCGAGATGGTACAGGATACCTTCCTCGCGGGTGCGGTCGAAGTCTATCCGCCGCACCGCCACCGTCACCATGTCCGAGCCGCTGGCGCGGATGGCCCGCACCATGGTCTCGTTGTCGGGATACTTGCCGGTCCCCACGATCAGGCGGGAGCCGAACTCCCTGTTCCCGACCACGAACGGGGTGTCGGCGCTCGCGTGTGTCGACATCACCGCCTCTTGGCTCCGCCCGCTGATACTGGTATCTACTGACATATACTGTTGTCTACTAAGTTATCAGGCTCGGCGGCCTGGCGGGGGTCGCGACTCCGCTCCCCGCGGCTCCCTGCCGCCGGAAGCATCACCCGCCGCCCACGAAGTGAACCAGTTCCAGTTGGTCGCCCTCGCTCAGACGCACCGTGGCGTAGCTCTCGCGGGCGAGGATTTCCCGGTTGCGTTCGACGACCACCATCCCGGGGACCAGGCCCAACTCGTCGAGGAGGCCGGACACGGTGATGTCCGCGCCCACCTCTCGCGCCTTTCCGTTCAGGCGGATCGTCACCTTGCCGTCCATTCCGGTGGTGGTCACTCCTCGGGCCACGAGTCCAGAAAACGTCTCACGCCATCCCCGGGCGACGGCGCGTCCCACACCGCGCGGATGACCGCCACTCCGCGGGCGCCGGCGGCGAGCACCTGTGGCGCCCGTCCGGCGGTGATGCCTCCGATGCCCACCACGGGGGCCGGGCTTGCTGCCGCGACGGCCCGCACCACGTCGATTCCGCCCGGCGCGATCCCCGCATGGGAAGGCGTCGCGAACACCGCTCCCGCAAAAAGATAATCGATCCGGCCGTCATCCCCACCGGCCTCGGCGGCCGAATGGACCGACCGGCCCACATGGGCATCCTGTCCGAGAAGGCGGCGGGCAACCGCCGCGGGCATCGACCGGCCGCCCAGGTGCACCCGGCTGATGCCCAGCACCAGGGCCACGTCCACGCGATCGTTGACCACCAGCCAGCCGCCGCTGCGGCGCGCCGGGCGGATCAGGCCGGCGGCGGCGCGATACAGCGTGCGCCCAGACGAGCGCGGCCCGCGCACGTGAAGGGCGACCCCGGCGCCGCCCGCCTCCAGTACGCCCATGGCCGCCGCATGAAAGTCCCTCCGCGCCAGAACGCGGTCGTCGGTGACGA
>VYDD01000216.1 GCA_009843625.1 Gammaproteobacteria bacterium
CTTCGCGCTGGAGCTGGGCGTGATCGGGGTCATGAACGTGCAGTACGCCATCCGCGACGGGCGGGTCTACGTGCTGGAGGTCAACCCGCGGGCGTCGCGCACGGTGCCGTTCGTGGGGAAGGCCACCGGGGTCCCGCTGGCGCGCCTGGCCGCGCGCGTGATGGCGGGGGAGCGGCTCGCCGACCTGAACGTGCCCGGAGAGCCTTCGGTTCCCGGGGTGGCGGTGAAGGAGGCCGTGTTCCCCTTCAACCGCTTCGACGTCGATGTCCTGCTCGGACCCGAGATGCGCTCGACCGGAGAGGTGATGGGCTTCGACGACTCGTTCGGGATGGCCTTCGCCAAGGCGCAGACCTCCGCCGGCAACCATCTGCCGCAGGGCGGCGGCACGGTGATCATCACGGTCAACGACTCGGACAAGCCGACCGTGACCCCGCTTGCGCGCCGCTTCCACGACCTGGGATTCCGCATCCTGGCGACCGCGGGCACCTGCGCGTATCTGAACCGGCTGGGCGTGCCCGCCGAGCGCATCTTCAAGGTGAACGAGGGCCGCCCCGACATCGTGGACATGATCGTGAGCGGCAGGGCCCAGCTGCTGGTGAACACCCCCCTGGGCAAGAAGTCGCAGTACGACGATTTCAGGATGCGGCGGGCCGCCATCACCAACGGCGTTCCGTACCTAACCACCATGTCGGCGATGACCGCGGCGTGCGACGCGGTGATCGCGCTGCGGTCGCGCGCGCCGGAGGTGAGGAGCCTGCAGGACCGCCTGGCGCCATCCGGCAGCGGCAACGGGGCAGCGGCGCCGCCGGCCGCGTCCGTCGACCTGGTCGCGGCCGGTCAGGACGCGGCCGGCTGATGGCTGACGGTCCACCCACCGCCTTCTACCTGCATCCCGACGCCCCTCTGCACGACACCGGGTGGGGCCACCCCGAGCATCAGGGCCGCCTGCGCGCCCTGGCGTCGACGGTGGGCCGCAGCCTGCTCACCCTCCACGACCGGGTGGAACAGCGCGACGCGCGCCCTGCCACCGAGGAGGAGCTGCTCCGCGTGCACACCCGCGACCACGTGGAACGGGTCCGGCGGGCGGTGGCGCGCTCGCGCGAGGAGGGGCTGGTGCGGCTGGACCCGGACACGGTGGTCTCGCCCGCCTCATGGGGTGCGGCGACCGGGAGTGCAGGCGCGGCGATCGCGGCGGCCGAGGCGGTCGCCGCCGGCATGGCCCGGGCCGCCTTCGTGGCCAGCCGCCCGCCCGGCCATCACGCCACCGCGGACCGCGCCATGGGCTTCTGCCTGTTCAACCACGTGGCCGTCGCGGCCCGCCACCTGCAGGCCCGCGGGCTGGCCGAGCGGGTGCTGATCGTCGACTGGGACGTCCACCACGGCAACGGCACCCAGGACATCTTCTACGAGGACGGGACGGTCTTCTACCTGTCGCTGCACCAGTCTCCCCACTACCCGGGCACGGGCGCCTTCCACGAGCGGGGCAGCGGGGCCGGCCTGGGCGCCACGCTCAACCTGCCCCTCCGCGCAGGCACGGCCCGGGCGACCTGGTGCGAGGTGTTCGACGAGGCGCTGGCGAAGGTCATGGCGGGCTTCGTGCCCGACTTTGTCCTGGTCTCGTCCGGTTTTGACGCCATGGCCGGCGATCCGCTGGGCGGGATGCTCCTCGAGCCCGAAGACTTCCACCACATGACGCGGCGGGTCATGGATCTGGCGGTCGGGCACGCCGGCGGCCGGGTCGTGGCGCTCCTCGAGGGAGGGTACGACCCGGCGCGCACGGGAGAGGGGGTGGTCGCGGTCATTCAGGGGTTGGCCGGCCTGGCGATGCGATGATGCCGCCTGTACGAGACGAGACCCGGGTCTGGCCACGCCGGGCGAAGCCCGACCATGGCGCTCTTGTTGAATCGCTTGCGGGCGGCTTCTACTATTCGCGGCCCGCAGAACCCGGCCGGATGTCATCCCCGGCGGGAGGATACCCGCGCCTCAGCTCACCCCCCTACGGGAGGACCCCTTGGCCGACAGCCCCCTTCTGACCCGCGAGGGCGTCGAACAGGTGCAGGCGGCGCTCGCCGACATGAGGCTGCACGGCTGGCTGCTCTTCGAGTTCCACGGCCAGAACCCCATCGCGGCCTCCATGGTCGGCCTTGGCTGGAACACCCGCCGCTCCTTCACGCTCGTCCCCGACCGCGGCGATCCGGTGGCGCTGATCCACGCCATCGAGGGCTCCTCTTGGCGGCACTGGCCCTGGCGCAAGCGCGTCTACTCCTCGTGGCGCGAGATGGAGTCGGCGCTCGCCGATCTGGTGCGCGGCCGCCCGCGCCTCGCCATCGAAACCTCGCCGGGCTCCGCCATCCCGTACCTGGACCGGGTTCCCGGGGGGATGATGGAGCTGCTTCGGGCCGTCGGGGTGGATGCGGTGAGCTCGGGCGATCTGGTGTCGCTCTTTCATTCGCGATGGACGGCCGGGCAACTGGCCACCCACCGCCGCTCCGCCGCCGTGACGGCCCGCGTCGCGCGCGAGGCCTTCGAGCGCGCCGCCGCCGCCGTCGAGGCCGGGGAACCCACCACCGAGGGCACGCTCTCGGACTGGATCCGCGCCCGCCTGGGCGCCGGCGGCCTCACCGAGGAAGTCGACTGCATCGTCGCCATCGGCCCGCGCGCCGCCGACCCCCACTACGCGCCCGTGGGCCAGGGCGAGCCGATCCGGCGTGGCGATCTCCTGCTCATCGACCTGTGGGGCAAGCCGACGGCCGAAGACATCCCCGCCGACCAGACCTGGATGGGCTACCTGGGCGCCAAGCTTCCCCGGCGAACGCGCAAGATCTGGGAGGCGGTGCGCGACGCCCGCGACGCCGCGATCGAGTTCCTGCGCGAACGCGCGGCCGCGGGCGACGAGGTGTGCGGCTACGAGGTGGACGACGTCTGCCGCCAGCTCATCCGCAGGCGCGGCTACGGGCGCCATTTCGTACACCGCACCGGGCACTCCATCGACGTCGATCTCCACGGAAGCGGGCCCAACATCGACAATTTGGAGACGCGCGACACCCGCCTGCTGCTCCCGGGGATCGGCTTCTCCATCGAGCCGGGTATCTACGTTTCCGACGACATCGGGGTGCGCAGCGAGGTGGACGTGCATCTCGGCGAGGATGGACCCGACGTGACCACGCCCGATCCCCAGGAGGAGGTCTTCCTCCTGCTCGACCGCTGACGGGCCGAAACGGCTCCGCGCGCCGCCGGTAGTGCCGTCCCGCGTCGAGGTCGCGCTCCCGCTTCCCGTCGACCAGACCTTCACCTCCGCCCTCGCTCCGGCCGGGCCGCGGCCGGCGCCGGGCACCCGCGTGCTGGTGCCCTTCCACAAGGCGAAGCGGGTCGGATGGGTGGTCGGTCCGGGACGCCCCGGGTCCGGGAAGCTGCGCCTGCGCCGCATCTCCAGGATCCTCGAGGAGGAGCCGTCGCTGCCGCCGGGGCTCCTGGAGCTCGCCCGCTGGATGGCCGCGTACTACATCGCTCCGCTGGGGCTCGTCCTGCGCGCGGCGCTTCCCTCGGTGCTCTGTGGTACGGGCCGGGGGCCGGGGACGATGGCGCGAACCCGGAAGGTCGTGCACATCGCGCGCTGGCTGGAGTCGCTCGCCGAGCGGGACGACGCCTTCGCGCGCGCCCCGCGCCAGAAGGCCGCCTACGAGTTTCTGGAGCGCGCCGCCGGATCGATGGCGCTCGCCTCGCTGCTCGACCAGGGCATCGGCCGGGGCGTGGTGAAGGCTCTGGAGAAGAAGGGCATCGTCGAGGTCCGCGACCAGGAGGTCGTACGCGACCCGTTCGCGTCCACCGGTCCGGAGCCGCCTCCCGACCTGACGCCCAATCCCGCCCAGGCCGCCGCGCTCAGGCGGCTCGTGTCCGCGCTGGACGCCCCGGCGCCGCGGCCCGTCCTGCTCCACGGCGTCACCGCGTCCGGCAAGACCCTGGTCTACATCGAGCTCCTGAAGGAGGTCGTCGACGCGCGCGCCCGGTCGGCCATCGTGCTCGTGCCGGAGATCTCGCTCACGCCCCAGACCGTGACCCGCTTTCGCGCGCACTTCGGCGACCGCGTCGCGGTGCTTCATTCGGGGCTCTCCGACGGGGAGCGCTACGACGCCTGGCGACAACTGCGCTCGGGGGTCCGTCGCATCGCCATCGGCGCCCGCTCGGCCATCTTCGCGCCCGTCCCCGACCTGGGCGCCATCATCGTGGATGAGGAGCACGAAGGCAGCTACAAGCAGTCCGACGCCCCCAGGTACCATGCCCGCGACGTGGCCATCATGCGTGCCCGCCAGGATGGCGCGTTGTGCCTGCTGGGCAGCGCGACCCCGTCGCTCGAGAGCTGGTCGAACCAGATCGGCGGCAAGTTCGAGCTGCTGCGGCTTCCCGAGCGTGCCACCGGGGGCTCGCTGCCCCCCGTGCGCGTCGTGGATCTTCGCGAACCCCCTTCCGCATCCGCCTCGAACCCGAGCAACGGCGGCCGGCCCGCGCGCCCCTCGACCACCGGGCGCACCGTGCTCTCGCCCGAACTGACCGGCGCCATCCGCCTCCGCCTGGAACGCGGCGAGCAGTCGATTCTGCTGCTCAACCGCCGCGGGTACTCGACCTTCTTCCAGTGCCGGGAATGCGGGGAGGTGCCGGTATGCGCGGCCTGCTCGGTGTCACTCACCTTCCACCGCGCCACCGGGCGGCTGCTCTGCCATCACTGCCGCTACGAGGAGCGCGTGCCCGACCGCTGCCGTCGCTGCGAATCCCGCGCGCTCTCACGCCGGGGCCTCGGCACCGAGCAGGTGGAGCGCGTCGTGACCGAGTCCTTCCCCCGGGCCCGGGTCGCGCGCATGGACGTGGACACGACCGCGCGCAAGTGGGCGCACAGCGAGATCCTGGGACGCGTGGGCCGCGGCGAGGTCGACATCCTGCTCGGGACGCAGATGATCGCCAAGGGCCTCGACTACCCGCGTGTGACGCTGGTCGGGGTGGTGGATGCCGATGTCGGTCTGCACCTGCCGGACTTCCGCGCCAGCGAGCGGACCTTCCAGCTGCTGAGCCAGGTTGCGGGCCGGGCGGGGCGGGGCGCCCTGGGCGGCGATGTCGTGATCCAGACCCGCATGCCCGGCCACTACGCCATCCGGACGGCGCGCGAGCACGACTACGAGGCCTTCGCCGAGCGCGAGCTGACCGAGCGCGCGGGACCCGGCTACCCGCCGCACGCGCGCCTGGTCAACGTGATCGTGACCAGCCCCGATGCCGACACCGCCGCGACCGCGGCCGAAGAGGCGGCCACCTGGGTGGAGCGCCGGCTGCGCGGCACACGGGTCGAACTCACCGGCCCGGCTCCCGCGCCCATCGAGCGCCTGCAGAGCCGGTGGCGCTGGCACTTCCTTCTGCGCAGCCCGTCCGCGCGCGCGCTGGGAACGCTCACCCGAGCCTTTTCGACGGGCTTCCGTCCCCCCTCCGACACGCGGGTTCTCATTGACCGCGATCCGATGGCGCTGTTGTAGCAGAAGCGCTGCGCCGACGATTCGCGCGCAAGCGCGCCCGGCGGCTCATGCCGCAGTTGCTCCGCCTCCCGATCCCCGATAGTTTGCGGCGCTGATCGGTCTGGCCGTGGGAGTGGGCCGTCATCCCCCACCTGCGCAGTCAGCTAGCCGGCCGCGTCCGGGGAAACGCCGGAGCCGGGCCGGCGGCGGTCAGGGAAGGTCCCGCAACCCCGGATTCGCGATGAGCTGCCTCGCGCTGAACGCCTCCTACGAGCCACTGACCATCGTGCCCACGCGGCGCGCAGTGCGTCTGGTGCTGGACGCGAAGGCGGAGATCCTCGAGGCGGAGGAGGCGCGCGCGTTCCGCTCCGAGCACCGCAACATCCCGTTCCCTGCGGTCATCCGCCTCGTACGCTTCGTGCACGTGCCGCGGCGCTTCCGCCGGCAGGTCACCAACACCTTCATGTTCGCGCGCGACGACTACTGCTGCCAGTACTGCGGCCGCCACCGCGATCGGCTGCGGCCGCGCGAGTTCCTGACCCGTGACCATATCCTGCCGATCTCCCGTGGCGGTAGCAATCAGTGGACGAACGTGGTTTCGGCCTGCTCGCCCTGCAACAACCGCAAGGGCAACAAGACGCCCGCGGAGGCGGGCATGCGTCTGCTCTCCATCCCCGCCGAGCCCAACCACGTCCACCTGGTCTGGGCTGTGCGCAGCGTTACCCCGGTTCAGGCCAAGTACGTGCGCATGTTCTACGGAGACGAGGTCCTCAAGGCGCTCTCCCTGTCGAGCGTGCGGTCGACCGGCAGCGCGTGAAGCCGCCGTCGCCACCGGACGGGCCCGGTGGCGCCGGGCCGGATCGTCCTC
>VYDD01000281.1 GCA_009843625.1 Gammaproteobacteria bacterium
CCAAGACGGCACCTCGCTTCAGGAGAGCGCGGTGCCGTTCCAAGGTCAGGTCGAGTACCGCGTCCAAGAGGGGATGCCTGGGACAGACGAATGCCGCCACCGGTTGTCCGCGCAACCCGTAGGTGAAGCGGATCACGGCAAAGAATCGTCTAAGTCTAACCGGGACTGCACGATATGCGCTCCCTGCCGCTAAACGACGATCCGACCGAGCCGTACGAAATCGACCGGGAAACCGCCTCATTCTGCGGGAGGGGATCAACCGTCAGACAATCTACCGCCGGATCTGCGGGTGCCGCGCCGGAATGGGTCCACGAGCGCGACCCCGGCGACTCTCCGCGACCACCTTCTAGGCCGCCCGTTGGTGCTTATGGCCTTCCTACCGGCATCGGCCTCCTCCTGATCACGAGCGCACCAAACGACTCGTCCCCTGGAGGCCCGGGAGTTCTGACGTAGGGCGGACGACCGCGCAGACGGGATTGCACGATCTCCGTTCCTTGCCACTGCATGGCGGCATTCCCGGTCGTTCGTCGGGTGCCCGTACATCACCGCCCATCCTTGGGCCGGCGGATCATGACTTTTCTAGAAGTGTCGCCAATGCGTTTCAATTCGCAGCAGCCGGTACGAGCCGCTGTGACCGGCGCGTTATCAGATGATCGTCGCCAAAAGCCCTGTTCACCTCGTCGAAGAGTGTTTCGAATCCTACGCCCACGCTAATACCCTTGAGATCCTCTCTGCCTATCTTTTGATCCTGCACGCCTACGGCGCACCGGACGCGAATCTCAAACTCCTTCTTGTCGAGATTGGAAGCGATCCCGATGCTAGGGGACTCGAAGAGCACTTGCTGAGTCTCAACGGTCGTACCATTCGGCGTTGTCGGCGAACCGACTCGTTCTAATGACCCGGCCAGTTCATCGAACATAAGCGTCATCATGAACTGATAACCCTCCTCTTGAATCTTCGTCTGAAGAAATTCCGAGAACGCATGGACGTTCTGAATCAACCAGACAACATCTTGGGGTCTCGAATCAGCTGTGAATCGCTTGAACTTCCATCTCAGAAGCTGTGTCAGATCCTTTACGGTCACCTCCTCGATCAGTTCCGAGACGCCCTTGACGAAGTCGAAGATGTCGAATCCGTAGCCCATGAAGCGCCCGGAGAGGGCCGATCTTTTCTTCTTGAAGTGATCGGAGAACAGGTCCCTGACGCACCCGCCATCGAAGTAGTAGTACCTGTTGTGGATCAGCGTGTCGAATAGTTCACGCAATGTCACGATGCCGTCCCGGGAGCCCTCGTAGTTTAGTCTCGGGATCGACCTGCCATTGAAGCGTGCTATCAGATCGCAGAGGTTCCTTGCATGGGTGGAGATGAGTATCACGAAGTCCATTGCCTTCTGATCGTACTTCAAGTCGACTCGCCCGATATCGGCCTCGCGTGTCAGCCGGCGGCGTCTTGCGTGCCAAGCGTTGTTGTCGTCAACGAACCTCTTGATAGAGCGACGAATCTCTCGTAGCAGGAAGACGACGCTCCCAAAGACCTCCAGTCGGCCATCTCCGTTCGCTGAGTACCGACCGATGACGAAGGGACTGCTTGTTCGGTATGGCTTACTCTCGGACTCCTGATCGAGTTGTCCCCGCTTGTAGAAGGCGACGTGCCCGTATAGCCTCCGGTCGACCTTCTTGTAGAGGAGGCGCATGTGCTCCTCGGGCGGTAACACTTTCCTATTCATGTGGGATCAAAGGACATGGTCGACCTCTCCCCTAGAGACAACTGATTGGAGAGACGCTCTATCGCGTACAAGGAGATCACGGCGGGATTCTCCGGACGAAGTTGCAGCTTCACGGCTGACCCCAATACGGCCAGCCTGGCAGGAGTGGTCGACCCGAAAAGAATGCCACCAGGAACAGAAGGAAAAAAGCGATCACCGTCAAATAGATGGTAACGAACATGCTCTTTGGATGCATGATAAGCTTCACGGTTTCCCGAACCTCCCTGACTGCCTCCCGGTGCGCTTGTCGCAACGCGCCATGCTTTGACTTTGGGGATGACCGGAACCACGGCCATGTTTCCGTCGCGACTAGGCCGACCATGCACACTAATGATGTCAGTCCCCAAGCCCACCAAGGCCAAGTGCCCAACAGAAGCTCCTCCGCCATGAAGCCCCCAGCCATGATCATGCCCGTCATGAAGACGGCCTTGGTGATGACACGCCACCGCTTGTCGCGCAGCTTGCTCATCCCTGATCTTGTCCGCGCTCCGCAGCCTTCTGGATCGCCTTGGCCCCGAATGCTCCCCCGAGTAAGTACAGGATCAAGTTGGTGTCGAAGCCCTCAGCGGTCGTTCCTAACGCGTGTAGGGTTGTTAGTGCTATGGCGAAGACTAGCGACATCAGGCACATTGTTCGCATCGTTGACGAAAGCTGCTTGCTGATAATCCCCGTGCGCTCTTGGGTCACTGTTACTTCTCCGTTCGATGTGCGGGGTTCGATACTCGACATTATACAGATCTCCTTTCAATTGTGGCCTTTTCGCCTGCTGCAGTTCCACACAAGCGCTGGCAATCTCTTTGTCCTCCGAGTTGTCGATCTCTTGTTCCAGGTAAAGGACGCCGCCCCGCCGAGCTTCGCCAACAGAACGGTCAGCAACCAGGTCAGCCTGACCAGTGGCGTCGAACCGACGAGTGAGACCCCAATAGGACCCCTCAATAGACCCCGGGGGCTCATCGGGGGTCTCATTCGTCCTCGACAGACTCGGACGCACGTCTCCACCGAGCCGCTGGGCCGCGACCCGTGGACAATGCTAGGCCGCGGTTCCTCAACGCCGCCAAGGCCCTCTTAACTTGGCGTTCGCTGGCGTTTAGAGGCAGCCGGGCATGTATCTCACGCAGCGCCAAGCCGTCGTCCGCTCGAGCCAACAAGGACAGAATCGCTTCTTGCCGCTCAAGCAGAGCGTGTCCACTGCGGAGCGATGGCACATCCTGTCCTTGCCGAAAGCACACGGTCACGCAATCGCCGCGTTCCTCGATCTCCGGTCGTGGCAATCCGGCGGCGGTCGCAAGCTCCGCCATCTTGAGCGTCCCCCGGCCCCACTCCTCGATAATTCCGCGCCGGTAGAACGTGCGGGCAATCAGCGGATTCCACGGCCTCGATTCGTGCGGACCGAACAGCGCGGCCGGTGTCAGTCCGAAGTGCAGCGTACCGGTCGACGTGACCTCGAGTCGGTCGTCGTACACCGCGAGCCCAACCGAACCGCCGCCCAGCGCATAATCTCGGTGGCACAGGGCATTTGCCACCGCTTCCCGCGTCGCGAGGGGCGGGTACAGCGGCTCGTCAATGCGCCGCATGCGACCCGATTCGAACCGGCTCGCAATGGGAAGCGTGTCGCGCAGAAAGCGTTCGGCATGTGAGAGCAGTGCGAATGCGTTGCCATTGAACTGCCGGTTGTCCAGGAATTCGCCTCGGTCGATGCCCCGGAAACGAGCTACCCGAAGCAGGCACTGCGGCAACTCGAATTCGAGACGCGCTGAGCTACCGAACAACACCGCCGCCGCGCGCAGCAAGACGCCCCCGCGGAGCAATCCGAGTCCTCGGAGCAAATCTTCCGGTTCCCGGGTACCGGGCTCGTTCAGCCGGCCGGTTCGTACCGCCTCGGCTACGGTGTTGCGGATTTCGGCCACATCCAAGTCCGTGACCGTCCAGCCGGTAGCAGGTTGATTCTCCCAGCGCTGCTCGCTGTGCAGCCGCTAGAAGAGCATCTGGTTGTACTCCTCGGCGGACATGGTCACCGTGGTGTTGCCGACGCGGCGATAGGCGGTCCCCCGGTACTGGTAGGGCCGCACGGACCCCTTGTTCACGCTGACCGCAATGACATCGAGCCCGTCCGCGACACGGATCCGTCCGACCTCCGGAAAAGCCGGCGGGTCGATCCTTTGAATCTCGGCACCCACCTCCTCCATCGTCCGGTCGCTCACCTGCTGGCCAACGACACTCCCCTTCGGCGTCACACCGAACAGCACGTGTCCGCCCCGGTGATTGAGCATGGCGCACACGGTGGCCGCTGCTTCACGACGCGTTCCCGTCGTAAGCTTGAACTCAAGCGTCTCGGATTCGGGTTCGGCGGCCAGCGCCAAGATGCTCTCAAGCACCATACGTGAATCTCCACCGCCGGTCGCACTCCGGTATCCTCGTCAGCCTTCGGCCCGATGAACGGAGTCTGACGGATCTCACAACGGAGAGCGCCGCTGAGACAGAAAGGCTTGCCTGGAGAGAACGCTTCACTCCTCGTCCTCCTCGATCAGCCCGAGTTCCCGCAGCGGCTCCAAGACGCCATTCTCCAACTTCGCCCTGTCATAGCCAGCTGCGGCCTCGGCCGTCGCGGTGATCGAAACCGCACCGGTCAGGTCCGCCAGATTGGCCAAGGCGTTCCAAGCTCCGTACACGTTCTTGCGGTCCGCCACGAACGAAAGAGCGACGGTCCGACTACCGGTCTCCTCGGGCTCGTCGGCCTTGGTCTCGGTTTCCGCTTCCCCGGTGGAGTCATCGTCACGGGAGGTACCGGAGTCCCCACCGTCGTCGGTTGTCTGCTCTGAGACTGTCACCGGCTTGGGCGGCAGTGCGGTCGGCACGATCAGAAAGCCCGAATCCAAGTCGATTTCGTCGTCAGCAACGGTACGCTCGAACGAAACGCGCTGGCGGTCGATCTGGTATCGTCCGTCCTCTCCGAGCTGTGGGCGACCAATGGTATAACCGAACAAACCGGTCTCCACACCGCGAGCGATGGCCTTGCGCACGGCCTGGGAAGAAAGCAGGCGCGGGAATCCCAGGAATTCAAAGAATCCGGCCCTCACCTTGTCGGTTGCGATGCCGGTCTGCCTTTCTCCCTCATCGCCCAGCCTGAACAGCTCGACGATCCTCCCCGGCGCGACGGTGCCGAATACACGCCGCTGGACCGTCATCAGAAGCTCGATCAAGCGCCGATGAATGAGCGCACGTTTCTTCTCGTCAAGGGTCGTCTGGAGGGGGCGTCCGCCCAAACTGATCGTTTCGAGCGTCAGCTCACCGTCGCCGGATTTCGGCAACCAGACCTCGCCGTAAAGCTTGAGTAGTGCGGACTCCACCGCCGCGCTTTCCGTAGCCTTGCGTTCCCTCAGTTGCCCCTTCTGACCCCTTGTGAGATTGTGCTCGCGCCACCTTTGCTGCACGCGCTCAACAGCGAGCAGATAGCGCACTCCGCGCCGCAGTGCCTCCACCTGACCGGCCGTTGGAACGGCGATTCCCAATCCGTTGCGGTATGCCCGCGGCCGGTTGCCGCATTGCTCGAATAGGGTGATCGCGTCGCTTTGCTGCTCAGCTTCCGGCTTGTCTGCGAACTCAAGCGGCAGATAGGCTATGAGGAATCGCGGTTCGCCGTCCGGTACGTCGCCCGGTTTCTGTGGCCACACGATGGCTTGTTGTCCGGCAAGTCGCTCTTCGATCATCTGCCGGATGCGGGCTTCAACGCGACTCTCGTTGCGAGCGACTACCTCGGCCTCTTGCTCGACCAGAAGCGTAACGTTGGGATCCTTCTTGAAGCAGTAGCGGACACTGTCGAAGTGCAGGTACAGGCACTGCTCCTTGAGTTCCTTCAGGCACGCCTGGATGGTGGTGGTGTCGAGATCCGGCCCGAGAGTCGCTCCGAACAGGTCCCGCTCGCCGATGCCGGGAGGGAGCGGGTCGCCGTGGTCACCTGCCCCACGCGCCAATCCGCCGAAAGAGTAGAGCAGCATGGTGGTAGCAAGACGGGTGGCCGGTTGCTTGCCGCTCTCGGCAGTCACTTCGAGGGCGCGCCGGTTGTCGATGCGTCGCGTTCGCGCGTTCGCGCCGACGAAGTCGTGCTCCAAGCAGGCTTGGAAGTCTTCGCGCTGGCCCACTTCCTTGAAGAAGGCGAGGCGCACATCGTTGTCGTGAATCGGAACATCGCCGGGGCCGAGCAGGGGCCGCGAGGCTCCGCCCCGGTGGGCGGCCCTTAGGCATGACGCGAGAAAGCGCAGGGCGCCGCGGGTGCGCTGAAAATCCGGGATGGCCGCCCACCGCTCGCGCATCAGGTCGATCAGGGCGGGGTGAAAGGGATAGGACGCCTTGATCCGCTCGCGCAGTGCCAGTCCTTCGTCCTCCGCCTGTTGGCGACCCGGCTCGCCGTCCGCGTAGGCGCGGCGCATCTGTGTAAACGCATGGCCGTAGGCGTCCGCCGCTGCGGCTGCCGCCCCCGCATCGGGTGCCCCAGCGAGTAGCCGCCGTTGGATGACGTTTAGAATCTCGTTGCCTGGACCTGCCCCGCTTTCACGGACAGTTGATTTCTGTGGTTGATGGTGTCTGAA
>VYDD01000149.1 GCA_009843625.1 Gammaproteobacteria bacterium
CGGTTGCCGGAGGCCGTATCCTCTGGGGGCCGGGGGTGGCGCGGTCGGTCGAGGCGCGACCCGCACCTCAAGACGCAATCCTCTACGTGGGAGTGGATCTCGATGACGCCACCGACTGACGTTGCCCGCCGCGCGGGCAGGGGCCAGGTGCGACGCATAATCTTCACGCGCGAACAGATCGCGCTCAGAGTGCGGGAGCTGGGCGACGAGATCTCGGCTTGCTACGAGGCGCGCGAGGAACTGCTGGTGCTGGGCCTGCTGAAGGGCTCGTTCATGTTCCTGGCCGACCTGGTGCGCTGCATCCATCACCCGGTCCAGGTCGACTTCATCGTGACTTCGAGCTACGGGTCGGGTATGGTATCATCGGGAAACGTGCAGCTCCTCTACGACCCCGAAGTGTCGCTCGGGGGGCGCCACGTCATCCTCGTGGACGACATCATCGACAGCGGCAGGACCATGGCATCCCTGGTGCCCATCATCCAGGCGCGCGGACCGGCCAGCCTCGAATTGTGTACCTTTCTTCACAAGCGCCGGGAGGGCATCGCGCACGAGCCCAGATGGGTCGGCTTCGACGCCCCCCCGGAGTTCGTGGTGGGCTACGGGCTCGATTACAGCGAGAACTTCCGGCATCTTCCCTACGTCGCAAGCATCTGAGAGCACGAGCCGGTGGTCCCGGAGTACTCTGAATAATGTCTGATTCCGAACAGAACCGACCCGATTCCGGCAGCAGGTTCTCCCGGCTCTCGCGCACCGCCTCATTCTGGATTCTGCTGGCGCTCGTGCCGCTCCTCTTCTTCCAGATCTTCAGTCCGGGCGGCAACGCGGGCGTCGAGCTCACCTACACCGAGTTTCGCGAGCAGTTGGCGTCCGGCAACATTCGCGAGGTGACGATCGTCGATTCGCGCAGCGTGGAGGGCGAACTGCGCACCCCCGTGATGCGGGACGGAGAAGACTTGAGCCGCTTCGTCTCCATGCTTCGGTGCGAGGTCACGGACGGGCTGCTCGAAGAGCTTCAGGCGCGCAACGTCGTCATCAGGGCGAGGCCCGCGAGGGTCCCGGTCATGGAGAGGGTGTTCGCGTTTCTTCCCTGGATCCTCATGGCCGGGATCTGGATCTGGTTCGTGCGCAGCCTCCAGAGCGGGGGCAACCGGGCCTTCCAGTTCGGCCGTTCCAAGGCCAAGCTCATCTCGCCCGACACGCCCAAGGTGACGTTCGAGGATGTGGCGGGCGCGGACGAGGCCAAGGAGGAGCTCCAGGAGGTCATCGAGTTCCTGAAGGATCCGCAGCGCTTCGTGCGCCTGGGCGGCCGCCTGCCCAAGGGCGTGCTCCTGGTGGGTCCCCCGGGCACCGGCAAGACCCTGCTCGCGCGGGCGGTGGCGGGCGAGGCCGCGCGTCCCTTCTTCCAGATGTCGGGCTCCGATTTCGTCGAGATGTTCGTGGGCGTGGGCGCCTCGCGCGTGCGCGACCTCTTCGAGCAGGGGAAATCGCATGCGCCCTGCATCATCTTCGTGGATGAGATCGATGCGGTGGGCCGCCACCGGGGCGCGGGCCTGGGCGGCGGACACGACGAGCGCGAGCAGACGCTGAACGCGCTGCTGGTGGAGATGGACGGCTTCGAGTCCAACGACGGCGTGATCCTGCTGGCGGCCACCAACCGGCCGGACGTGCTCGACCCGGCGCTGCTGCGGCCCGGCCGCTTCGACCGCCAGGTCGTGGTGGACTCCCCGGACATCAAGGGCCGGGAGGGCATCCTGGGCGTGCACGCGCGCAAGCTCCCGCTGGCGGAGGATGTCGATCTGTCCGTCATCGCCCGGGGCACCCCCGGCCTGTCGGGCGCGGATCTGGCCAACGTCTGCAACGAGGCCGCGCTCATCGCCGCGCGCGAGGGCGCCGACCGGGTCGCCATGGCCCACTTCGAGAAGGCGAAGGACAAGGTCATGCTGGGGGCCGAGCGCAAGAGCCTGGTGCTCACCGAATCGGAGCGCGAGTTGACCGCGTATCACGAGGCGGGACATGCCGTGCTGGGGCTGCGCATCCCCGGCCTCGACCCCGTGCACAAGGTCACGATTGTCCCCCGCGGGCGCGCCCTCGGACTTACCGCGAGCCTGCCCGAGGAGGACCGGCACTCCTACACCAAGGATTGGCTGGAAGGGCAGCTGGTGATGCTGTTCGGGGGACGCGTCGCCGAGGAGATGCGCTTCGGCCCGACCAAGGTGACCACCGGGGCAGGGAACGACATCGAGCGCGCCACCAGCATGGCGCGCCGGATGGTGACCCGTTTCGGCATGTCCGAGCGGGTGGGCCTGATGGCGGTCGGCGATTCGGAGCAGGAGATCTTTCTCGGCCGCGAGCTGGTCCAGCGGCGTGAAATCTCGGAGCACACCGCGGAGCTGGTCGACAGCGAAGTCAAGCGGCTTCTGGACAGCGCGCACGATCGCGCGCGCGTGCTGCTGGAGGAGCACAAGGAGCTGCTCGAGACCATCGCCGAGGCGCTGCTCGAACGCGAGACGCTGGGCCGCCGCGAGATCGAGCTGATCGAGCAGGGGGAACCGTTGCCGCCCATTTCGCTCGAGGAGCCGCCGATTTCGCTCGAGGAGCCGCCGATTCCGGGTGAGGAAAACGGAAGCGAGCCGCCCGAGACGGGGGAACCGCGCGACGACGCAACGCAGCCGATAGCCGGCAGCACGCCCGACTCCCTTCGCGAGCCGGAGGAGGCGGTTCCCGTCTCGTCCGCGCCCGTCGACGGACCCGCTGCCCGAACGAGGGGCTCGCACTCAGACGACCCTTGACCGCCCGTCGGAAGCACCGGTTCGCTCGAATGCAGCCGCGGTCTTCCACCGCGGCTGACAGAGCATGAGCGCCGGGGATCTGTTCGCGCTGTTCGCGCCCGGCTGGCTCGATATCCTCGAGATCCTCATCGTCGCGGCGCTGGTTTACCGCATCCTGCTGTTCATCCAGCGCACCCGGGCCATGCAGATCCTGCTGGGCGGGCTGCTGATCGCGGGCGTCTACGCCATCGCGCGCCTGCTGGGCCTCGACCTCATGCGCTCGATCATGGATGCGGTCTTCCAGTATGGGGCCATCGCCGCGCTGGTCGTCTTTCAGCCCGAGATTCGGTCCACCCTCGCCCGGCTGGGCCAGGCGCGCATGCTGCAGCTGTTCAACCGGCTCGGGGAAACCCAGGTGGTGGAGGAGATCGCGGGCGCGGCCGAGCGCCTTGCGAGCATGAAGATCGGCGCTCTGATCGCCCTGGAGGGGGAAGTCGGACTGGACGAGTACGCGCAGACCGGCAGTCCCCTGCGGGCGCGCGTCTCGCGCGTGCTCCTGGGCGCGATCTTCACCCCCAATTCCCCGCTCCACGATGGCGCCGTGATCGTCTCGGGCGACACCATCAAGGCGGCGGGGGCGATTCTGCCGCTCAACCGGGCGCCGGTTCCCGACCGGACGCTGGGCACCCGGCACCGCGCCGCGATCGGGCTGAGCGAGGAGACCGACGCGGTCGTGGTCGTGGTCAGCGAGGAGACGGGGCGGATTTCGGTGGCGAGCCGGGGGGTGCTCGAAAAGGGAGTCGACGGGGCGGGCCTGCGGGAAGCCGTCGCGGCGGCCGGCCCAAGAGCGACGACGGGGACTCGGGAACCGGCGGGCAGCGCCGGCCGGGCCCTGGCGCGCGCGTTGCGCCTGCCCTGACACCCTGACAGGCGGGCGACAAACTCCCCTCACAGCCCTCCGTGGCGCGTCGCTGACGCTCCTCGGGTCCCTTGGGGGGCCCTATCCCGCGAAATGGATGCGGAAGATGCGGTTGCCCGCGTCGTCGGAGACGAGCAGCGCGCCGTCCGGCGCCTGAAGCACGTCCACGGGGCGGCCCCAGACCTCCTTCTCGTCGTCGTCGCGGACGATGAACCCGGTCAGGAAATCCTCGGGCGGACCGGAAGGGCGTCCGCCCTCGAACGGGATGCGCACCACCGAATAGCCCTTCAGATCGAGCCGGTTGATGGATCCGTGCAGCGCGACGAAGGCGTGGTTGCGGTATTCCGCCGGGAATCCCTCGCCGGTGTGGAACGCCATGCCCATGGGGGCCGCATGGGCCGGCAGCAGGATGTCGGGTACGAGGGTGCGCTCCACCAGATCCGGCCGCGCCCCGTTCAGGATCGGTTCCGGGTTGGGCCCGATATACGCGTAGGGCCACCCGTAGAAGCCGCCCTCCCGCACCGAGGTGACGTAGTCGGGGGCCAGGTCGTCGCCGAGATGGTCGCGCTCGTGCACCGCAGTCCACAGCGCGCCGGTCACCGGGTGGAAGGCGAGCGCGACGGGGTTGCGCAGCCCGCCGGCGAACACCCGGTGTCCCGAGCCGTCGGGCCGGTACTCGTTGATGGCGGCGCGGCGCGGGTCCCTGCCCGGCATAGCGTTGGTGGCGGAACCGACGGCCACGTACATCCGTTCGCCATCGGGATCGAAGACGAGATTGCGCGTCCAGTGGTTGAACCCGCGGGTCCGGCTGACGTCGATGCCCAGGCGCTCGGCGGTGTCATGATCGAGGGCGTCGCTGCTGACGGGGAGGTCCACCACATGTTCCGGCGGACCGTCCGCGCGCGTCTGACCGGGCGCATGGCGAAAGCGCACCACCGCGTCGTTGTTGCCCACGTACACGTACCCGCCGCGGAAGGCGATGCCGTACGGCCGGGTCAGGCCCTCGGCGAAGGTTGCCCTGTGCTCCGCCACTCCGTCGCCGTCGGCGTCCCGCAGCAGCGTGATCGCACCGCTCCGGCTCTCTGCCACGAACACGTCGCCGCCCGGCGCGAGCGCAAGCCGGCGGGGAGCCGCCAGGTCGTCGGCGAAGACGTTCACGGCGAAGCCGGATGGAACCGAGAGGGTTGCCCCTTCCGGCCGCTCCACGATGCGGGGGATGGCGCGGTTCCAAGGGGTCTCGAAGGGTTCGGGGAGCTGCTGGGGAGCGGCCAGGAGCAGAAGCAGCGGAAGCGCGGCCATCGAAGTCATGAGAGGCTCGGGGTGGGGAGGCGAACGAGCGAACGTCCTGAGTATACGCCCCGCCTTGTCCGAACCCGCAACCCGGACGCCGGGTAGCAGGAATCTTCCGATGCGGTTCACGCCCGAGCGACGTCAACCCTTCGTCCCGGTCGCGCATCCTAGAAGGGACAGCCACGCCCTCAGGGGAGCCATCGCCAATGCCGAATAGCCCAACCTGCCTCGCCGGACGCATCGGTCTTGCCGCCGTCTTCATCTGCTTCGCCTCACCACTTCCGGCCCGCGCCGCCCAGGAGGAAGCAGCGAACCCCGAAGCCGATTCGATCGCGTTGCTCGAGGAGGCGAAGCAGGTGCAGAAGGAGTTCGAGCGCTTTCGGGAACAGCGGCTTCCTCCGGAATGGAGCGGTTTCGGAGGCCAGTGCGATGCCCTGGTGGGCCGGATGTGCCTGCGGCACGGAGACGGGGAAGCGCCCCCGGTGGAGCCTGCTCCGCTCGAGGTCGAGATGGCGCGCATGGACATGCTGCGCACGCTCGGCCGCATCCACTCCAGCGTCCCGCGCGACAGGTGGGTGCTGGGACAGCGCGTCTACTACCTGAGGGAGCAGGGGGAGCTGCTCCGGGCGGAAGCCCTCACCGAGCGCTGTCATCCCGACGACGAATGGTGGTGCATGGCGCTCAAGGGCTACCTGCTGCAGTCGCTGGGAGAGAGCATCGATGCGGAAGCCGTCTTCCGCGACGCCATCCCGCGGATGCCCGAGGAGGAGCGGGAGAGATGGCTGGCGCTCGACTATCTCCTGGACGAGGAGGCCCGTGAGCTCTTCGAGGATGCCGATCCCGCGGAGCAGGCGGCGCTGCGCGAGCGGCTCTGGCTGCTTGCCGATCCCCTCTACCTGGTCGAAGGCAACGACCGCGAGGCGGAGCAGTACGCCCGCCGCACGCTGATCCGCATCCGCGAGTCGGCGGAGAACCCCTACGACATTCCCTGGGAGGAGGACCTGGAGGAGCTGGTCGCCAGGTACGGCGGCGAGGTGGGCTGGGAGCGCGGCCGGCCGGCGCGGCCCGCTTCGGGCATGTTGCAGGACAACCGTTTCATCATCGGGCGCCACCGGCCCCACGGACGCGAGTTCATGCCCGCGGGGGCGTTCCTGGAGGATCCGGCCGGCGTCCCCGTGCGCCTGTGGGAGATCGAGGACCGGGCGCCCTGGACCGGATACGCGGCCTGGTACGCGCCCATCATCACCACCATGGACGCGCAGGTGGCGCGCTTCCGGCGCGGCGACTCGCTCCTGGTGGTGGCGGGCTACGAGCCCCCGCCCCCGCCGCAGGA
>VYDD01000120.1 GCA_009843625.1 Gammaproteobacteria bacterium
CGCCAGCACCGCTCCGCGCACGGCGGCGTCCGCCTCGAAGCTCCAGCGCACGCACCCGCTGGCCGCGTCGAGCGCCAGCACCTCGCCGAACGGCCCGCCCACGAGCACGGCGTCGCCGATGACCGTGGGCCTGGTGCGCACTTCTCCCGCGTCCGGGAAGGCGAAGGCCCAGCGCAGCTCCAGATCGGGTATGTCATCGGCGCTCAGGCCAGCCAGCTCAGCGGGCTGGAATCCCGTCGCCTCCAGGTTCCCGCCCCATCCCATCGAGGAGATCGCGTCCAAACCCAGCTCCTGCCAACCGTGGTCGGCGCACAAGGCCGACTCGGGCAGGAGCTCGCTCGCGTAGGCGCGTCCGGTCAGGTATTCGGCCAGCCCGATGCGCTGCTCCCGTGTCAGGTCGGCGCCCTCCACCCGCATCACGCCGTCCTCGAGCGAGGCGACGATCGCGCGCGGCGAAAGCCCTCTGAGGAGCATGGTACCGGGTGTGCGGCTTTCGCCCGCGGCGGTGTGGCAGCCGGCGCAGGCCTCCTCGAACAGTTCCGCCTCGGCCTCGAGACCCGGACGGCCCGCATCCTGGGCGCAGGCGGAGATCAAGGCAGCCCAGGCCACCAGGCCGGTCGCTACGAATCTCGTGAATCCAGGCTTCTTCATGAAGCGTCTCCGGATACCTCTCGAGGGCCGCGCCTACCGCGCCGGAATCCTCGCGTAGGTCAGCGTACGCCAGCCCCACTCGAGCGGGCCATAGCGGTAGCGCCGCAGCACCAGCGGTGACCACCATAGCTCGAGGGCCCACACCCCGAACACGACCAGCAGCATCTGCCAGCGCTCGACGCTCCCGAACAGCCCGAACCCGTGCCCGTAGAAGATAGTCGTGCACAGGACGGTCTGCGCGAGGTAGTTGGTGAACGCCATGCGCCCGGCGGCGGCCAGGCGAGCCTGCAGAGCGGGAAACCACCGGCGGCGGATTGCCAGCATCACGAGACCGACGTAGCCCAGGGCCATCGCCAGGCTTCCCCAGTAGTTGAACTGGAAACCGAGGAAGAAGGAGCGCTCCCAGCTCCATCCGCCGGCGAAGTTCCACCAGATCCCCGCCGCGACCACGGGCGTCCCGACTCCGAATCCGATGAGCGCGAGGCGGCTGTAGAAGCTGTCGCTGCGAGTGGCGTCGAGGATTCGCCAGCGGTAGAGCGCCATGCCCAGGAGCATGACGCCCGTGGCTTTCCACAGCGTGAGGAAGGGGAGGACGGTGGTTTGCATCATCAGGGTATCGGGAACCCGCTGTCCCTGCTGCGCCAGCCAATCGCCACGGTACGCGCGCAGGCTGGCCTCGATTTCGGCGGCGGCCGGCGCCCAGGCGGCGGCGATGTCCGCCGTCTCCGCTTCGGGGAGCGCGGGCGCGATCAGCCCGACGCTGACGGACAGGAAGCTCGCCACCGACATGACCAGCAGGCCCGTGACCAACAATGCCACGGGCGCGCGGTTCCGCAGCAGGAATACCAGGCAGCCGCACACCGCGTAGGTCACCAGGAAATCTCCCGCCCAGAGCAGGTATCCGTGCGCGAGGCCGATGAGCAGCAGCCAGAACATGCGCCGGTAGTGCAGCCCGGCGGAACGGCCGCCGCGGGCTTCCGCGCGCTCGGCGAACAGACAGACACCGGCACCGAACAGGAGCGAGAACAGCGTCATGAACTTCTCGTCGACGAGAAGGTGACTCGCCGCCCAGGCGAACAGGTTGGCCCCCGTGAGGTCGCCGTAGGCCGTCGGGTTTGTGTACGCCGCCGACGGCATCGCGAACGACTGGATGTTCATGACCAGAATGCCGAGCACGGCAAAGCCGCGCAGGACATCCAGGCTGATGATGCGGTCGCTGGCTGCGACCGGATCGAAACGCTCGGTCAGCTCCCGGCCCCGCCCATGCGATGGTCGAGCGTCATGTGGTCCTCATCCATGGTGCCCCAGAGCACGGCCGCGCCCGCCGCGATGATGATCGACGGGTAGAAGAGCACGTTCGCGCCCTCTATGAACCAGCCCCACGGGTCGAGTATCGACCGCCACACGGCCACCGCGGTGACGCCCACGATGAGGAACATCAACGGGTAGGTGCGCCTGCGCCAAAGCCCGAGCACGACCAGCACGCCGAGCAGCGTCTGCAGCACGCCGAACACGCTGAGGAAGAGAGCGCTGTTGCCGATCCCGAAGTAGAACGAGTCGGCGACCGCCACTCCGTGGTCGACGTTGACGAGCTTGTCCAGCCCCCACATGACCAGCAGCCATCCCGTGCTGATTCTCAGTATGCACAGTCCCCAACGCTTCATGGCGGCCTCCTCCAGGTGTGGTTTGGTGCGCGGGCTCCCGCCTCAGAAGCCCTCGTCGGCCGAAGGCCCGTACATCCCCGGCACGGGAGCGTCACACCCGCGCAGGTAGACGGCGAGCTGGGCCCGGTGGTGCACGATGTGGTTCATGACGAAGAAGCGGAACACCATCCCCTTCGGCATGGTGAAGTGGACGGTGTCGCCGGAACGGAGCGTCCACATCTCTTGAAAAGTCTCCGCCGAGGCGGCCTCGAGGGCCTCGCGCGCGTCGGCGATGGTCGCGTCGTATGCCGCCACGATCTCGGCGGTGCTTGCGAACTGCTGCGCCTCCCAGGGCTGGGACAGGTCGATCTCGTCCTGCTCGAATGTGGGCCGGGTCCAGCCGCCCACCGTGGCAACGTGGGTCGCGAGTTCGCGCATGGTCCACGACTTCTCGTGGGGGCGGTACTCGAGATGCTCGTCGGGTATGGCCTCGAGCATCCGGCGCGTGTTCTGGCTCTCGTGATCGAATTCCGGGAGAAGCATGGCTCCTTGCATGTCGGCGTGTCCTGTGCGAGGGTCTGGGAGGAACGCGAAAAGGCAGGAACCAATCTAGCGAGCGCGGATCGACCGTGGGAAGCCATCGACCCACCGAACCTCCCGGGCGGGAACAGGGGAGTGACGGGAACGGCGTATCCTCGAATCCGGCAGGGGGCCGCGGCGCCCGCCCGCCGCTGGAGGCGGACGCGATGACGATCTCGGTTCGTCCCGAGTACGCGACCCGCTACTCCGATCCCCGCGTCCACCAGTACGTCTTCACCTACGACGTCACGATCAGGAACGTGGGCGGCGAGACGGCGCAGCTGCTCTGGCGCCACTGGCTGATTCACGATCCCGTGGCGGGCGACCACGAAGTCGAAGGGGAGGGCGTGGTGGGCGAGTTCCCGGTGCTGCGGCCGGGCGAGGCGCACCGCTACCAGAGCTTCTGCGTACTCCGCGGTCCGAATGGCCACATGGAGGGGTTCTACCACTTCCGGCGGGGGGACGGCTCCCTGTTCCGCGCTCCGATCCCGCGCTTCCACTTCCGTGCCCCGCCCGAGGTGGCGGGCACCGTGTTCAACTAGGAAGGCAGCACCGATCGCAGCGCATCCCAGAGCGCCGCCACGTCCGCTTCGTCGTTGTAGACGTGGGGCGAGATGCGGAGCGCCGTCCCGCGCAGCGAGACGTGCACGTTGCGCGCTGCCAGCGCCTCGCTCACCGCTCGCGGGTCGAGGCCGGCGGGAGCATGCAGCCCGAAGAGGTGGGGGGCGCGCCAGGGTCCATCCTCGACGCCGAATCCGGCTTCTCCCGCACGCTCGACCAGCTCGGCCGTGAGATTCCCGCAGTACTCGGCGATGCGGGCGGGCGTCCACTCGAGCACGAGCTCGAGCGCGGCATTCATCATCGGCACCAGGATGAAGTTGCTGCGCTCGCCGACGTCGTAGCGGGTCGCACCGGGTTCGTAGCTGTCGGGGTAGTTGCCCGCCAGGCCGGCGAAGTCGCGGCTGCCTTCGCGGCCGATCCACGTCTCTTCCAGGGGGACGCCGTCCAGAAGGCGCGGGCCGAAGTAGGCCAGACCGATGGAATAGGGCCCCATCAGCCACTTGTAGCCGGAGCAGATGAGTGCGTCGGGCCGGATGCGGGCCACGTCGAACTCCATTGCGCCCACCGACTGCGTGCCGTCGATGATGAGGTACGCTCCGACTTCCCGGGCGCGCGCGCCAATGGCGTCGATGTCGAAGAGGGTTCCGTTGGTCCAGTGGACGGCGCCCATGGTGACGACCGCGGTATCGGTGTCGATGGCCTCGAGGATGCGGGTGCTCCAGCGCTCGCCGCAGCCGGGGCCGGGGCGCGCATCCGTCACCCGCAACTCGGCCCCGCGCTCGCGGGCGAGCCGTCGCCAGCTGTGCACGTTGCCGGGGAACTGGCGCGCGGTGAGCACGATGTTGGAGCCACGCGCCACGGCGATGTTGCGGGCGCAGGTCGCCACTCCATAGGAAGCCGCCGGGATGATGGCGATGTTGTCGGCGGGAGCGTTGACGAGGCGGCCGAAGCGGCGGCGCAACTCGTCGCAGGGGTCGAAGAAGTCGGCGGGCCCGATCCCGCTGGGGGCGCACTTGGCGCGGATACCCTCGATACCGGCTTCCTCCACCACGCGCGCGAGCGGGCTCAGGTACGCGCAGTTGATGTAGTGGATGTCCGGATCGAGGGAGAAGGCGGACTTCTGGCAGGTGAGTGGGGTCATGGGGCGTGCGCGTGTGTCACCGGGTGTTCCGGGGGGCTGTCGGCCGGCGGACATTGCCGGTCCTGGTTGGGGGCCACCAATTGTAAGGCACGCCGGGCGGTCGGCATACGCCCGGCCCGGAATGCCCCCGGGGCCCTGACACCTCGCCCACAGGCCAAGGCTCGACCCATGAACATCGCGCGCGCTTCGCTGGTCCTCACCTTCATCCTCCTGCTGGCCACTCCGCCAGGGGCATCGGCGCAAACCGAAGCCGGTCCCTACGACATCCTGATCACCGGCGGACGCATCGTGGACGGCACCGGCAACCCGTGGTTCTCGGGAGACGTGGCCATCCGCGACGACCGCATCGTGGCCGTGGGACACCTTGCCGATGCCGATGCGGCACGGGTTATCGACGCCACCGGACTCGTCGTCGCTCCCGGGTTCATCGACCTGCACACCCATTCGGACGGTCGCCTGCTGAATGACGGCACGGCGCAGAGCAAGGTGCGGCAGGGCGTGACGCTGGACGTGGCGGGCGAGTCGAGCAGCCAGGCGCCGCGCGACGGCATGGACACTCCCGGCGGCGGAGGCTGGACCACCTTCACCGGGTATTTCCGGCGACTCGAGGAAGGCGGCATCTCGATGAACCTCATTTCCCACGTTTCCTACCATCAGATACGCCGCGTGGTGAAGGGCTTCGACGAGAGCCCGGCGAGCCCCGCCGAGCTGGAGCGCATGAAGGAGCTCACCGCCCGGTCGATGGAGGAAGGCGCCTGGGGCCTCGTCACCCGCTTCGGCAGCGGCGGCCCCCGCCATCCCGACGAGGTGCTGGAGCTGGCCCGGATCGTGGCCTCGTACGGGGGCAACTATACGTCGCATCACGGCAGCGAGGGCTACCGGCAGGAGCGGGAGATCGACTTCGCCATCCGCGTGGCCGAGGAAGTCGGCATACCGGTGCATCTGTTCCACTTCAAGATCCGGGCGCGGAACAACTGGGGCACCATCGATCGCAACATCGATCAGATCGCCCAGGCTCGCGCCCGGGGTCTCGACATCACCGCAAACCAGTACCCATACACGGCGATGTTCCACGGGTGGAGTTCCTTCTTTCCGCTGTGGGTCCGCGAGGACGGACCCGACGCGTTCGCCCGCCGGCTGCGCGACGACTCTCTCAGGGAGAGGATCAAGAGCGACCCCGACTTCATCGCCTGGGCGGAGGAGCACGGCTGGTGGGAGGGCATCGTGCTCGCCCGGGCCAGCCTGCCCGAGGTTCGCCGCTACGAGGGCATGCGCGTGGCCGAAATCGCGGAGGAGCTGGGCGTGGACGACCCCGCCGACGTGGTGATCGACCTGATGGCGGCCGAAGGCGGCAGCATCAGCGGCATCTTCCACACCATGTCGGAGGAGGATGTGCGCCGCATCATGCGCCAGCCCTGGGTGGCGCACGCCAGCGACGGATCCGCCATCAACCTGGATGCCCCCGGCGTCCCACATCCACGCAACTACGGAACCGTTCCGCGGGTGCTCGGGCACTACGTTCGCGACGAGGGCGTGCTCGAACAGGAGGATGCCGTCCGCAAGATGACGTCGCTGCCGGCGCAGATCCTGGGGATTTCCGACCGCGGGCAGGTGCGGGCGGGCTTCGTCGCCGACGTCGCCCTGTTCGACCCGGACGGCATCGCCGAGACGAACTCGTTCGAGAACCCGAAGTCCTATCCCGTGGGGATTCCCTACGTGATCGTCAAC
>VYDD01000254.1:0-469 GCA_009843625.1 Gammaproteobacteria bacterium
GGCCTACGCCAACCCGATGACCTTCGAGACCCGCGACGGGCGCCAGTTGGTGGTCATCGCTACGTGCGAACTCGAGGGAGCGGCTCTGCTGGCGTACGGGCTTTAGGGATCACCCGGACGGCTCTCCCGCAGGAGCTCCTCCGCCCCCTCCGGCAGGAGCAGCTTGTCAGAGATGTCGGCGATCTCTTCGGCCTCTTTCCAGGCTTTCTCCAGTAGCCACAATTCGCCTTCCAGGGCGCGTCGCTCCTGCTCTTCGTGGAGCGCCATTTCCAGCGCAAGCTTGTGCGGCTTCGGCATCTTGTTGACGTAGCCTGGCACGCCCTTCTTGTCTTCGAAGCGCTGTCCCTCCGCGATTCTCACCAGATAACGCTCCGGATGTCCGGTGGTCTCGATGAGGTCCACGGCGTTCTGCACCGCACCGCTGGCTCCGCCGGACGCGTTCATCCTGGGGAGGATGGCTGCTGCGAAC
>VYDD01000254.1:479-6299 GCA_009843625.1 Gammaproteobacteria bacterium
CTTCGGCGCCATCGTGCCAGGTCTTCCGCTTCCCCTTGCGGATCTGAAGCCTGAAGCCCTGCTCGTCGTCGGCGGGCCGGATGCGCGTGCCCAGAAGGTCATGGTTGTTGAGCTTGATGACACGCTCTGTCTCGGGACACAGCTTCACGACAGTGCGCCGATTCTGCCAGACGTTGAACCAGTTGGGCACCTGGCTGATGACACCCGCGCCCACGCCCGCAACTGTTCCGCCGACCACGACCCCTCCAATAACGACGGCCACGGCCGTGCCGTACATGATCGCCCGTCTTCGCCGCCGCCCGAACTGGTCCCCGTAGCGCCAGGCCGCGAACTCGGGACGCATGGGCTCGCCGATGCGCACGAGGGTCAGGCCCTCCGGATGGCGCGCCAGCCCGATGTTGTCGGTGGAGACCCGGATGCGGGTGTCGCGAAAGAGGCGCTCGCAATCTTCAACCGCCTCCCAGCGCTCCTCGAGCGGCGTCAGGTTCCAGCGCTCGCATTTCGTACAGACCACCCAGAGGCGGCCCCGGACGGCGTCGAAGGCCAGCCTCCGCCCGACCGGGAACGACTCCACGACCTCATTGGCTCCCAGAGCCTTCCGGCAGAACATGCAGGAGGTGTACATGAGTTTTCGACCTGCTCAGGTCCGAAGGTCCCAAGGGGTCCAGACGTGGAGCCAAAGACTGCGGATTCACGGCCACTCCGTCAACGTCGGGCTCGGCGCGTATCCGGTCGAGCGATTGGTCGGCGTTCCTAGAGCCCCGTCAGCCCGAAACGCCTCCATAGATCGTCGAGCCACTCGATTTCGTCCGGTGTGAGTGGTCCTGCTGAGCGCGCGTGCCACCACTCCATGACCTCCGTCTCGGCACCTCGCAACGCCGCCGTCCAACCGGCTGGCGGCCCGGAGCCCTGGTCCGCGAACAGCCTCGCTCTACCCATGAAGAACTCGCCTCCGAGCGACGCTAGAGAGATGGCTCGATCGGCCGGCGGCGTGACCTCGGGCGGTCGGGGCAACCCCAGCCGGTAGTATGGTAACGTCCAGTTGTTGGGCTCGATCACCCCCGCAGGATTCTCCACGACCACCCACGCGTGCAGGACCGATATCCCGGCTTCCTCCCGCGCTTGAACAGTTGAACGAGCGTCGTGCAGGCCATGGTCCTCGTGATCCGTGCGGTGGCTCTCCATGTCGAGTCTGCCGGAATGGACGTGCCAGGAGTCGGGTTCGAACGGGTGCGGCGGAGGTGCCTTGCCGTCTCCGGATCCCACCACGTATCCAAAACCGATTCCCACCAGCGTCTCGCGCCCATCCACAACCGCGTACATGAGGATCTCGGGTCTCGCCGGATCGATTTCGCCATCGAACAACCGCGCCAGGCTGACCCAATGACGCCCCATGGCGGGCGCATCGGCTCCCACCCGCCGAAATCCATCAGCGACAGCGGCCGAGGGGTCATGGTAACGCTCGGTCGCACGCTGGCTGACCACCAGGAAATCGGTCTGCTCCGCCGACAACCCGCACCAGGATGGCAAGGGCTGTCCGCACGACGAATGCTCCTGTCCCTGCACACCGCAGCACCAGCACAGCCAGGTGGCCAGCGAGACCAGGCAGCGAATCGTCCTCACGGTTCGCCATCCGGATCCAGGGTCTCGAGCTCGCCGTACGCTGCCTCGAGACGGGCCAGCAACTCATCGCCTACGCCCTGCGGATAGCGGCTAAGGAGCTGCAGATTGGCGCGGTCCTCGGGATTCGCGGCCAAGTCTTCGCCCGTCGCTTCATAGGGTCGGACATTTGCCGACAGGGCAAAGCCGCGGTCGAAAAAGCCGCGGCGGACGCCGCCGGCATGCGCGAATCGGCCTCGGGTGATTCCCGGGAACGGAATACGCGCCAGCCTTCCCGCGAGCCGGTGCTGACCCGCCGAGTCAACAAGGACGAGGAGGGCGTCCTCCTCCACGGCAAGCACCTCCGCGTCAAGGGTATCGCCAGCGACATACAGCAGTGATGCGATGCCCGAAGGGTGCTGCGCGGGGGGAAAGCGATCCACCTTGGGGCCGTACGAGCAGGCCGGCATCAGAAGGGAGACCATCCCCGCGAGAACGAACCGGGTGTTCATATGCGGCACGGGTCACCTCACCGGGATTCGGGTGGCGTAGAACTGCTCCTCCATCGTATCCCGTGCCGCGTGCCACCGGCGGAGGGCCTCGACGAGGGTTTCGGGGCCTGGCCGGAACGGTTCCGTTTCGCGCCCGGCGGCCAGCCAGCTTTGCCGGACCCACTCGATGTAGTAGCCCTGCGACGCGAGGAAGAACGTGCGACTGCGGTTCCGCCCGTCTTGCCGGGCAACGACACCGGGCCGGAAGACGATCTCAAAGGCATGCCCGGGAGAGGTCACAAGATACGAGTCGTCCGCCGACGCCAGATTGGCGAGCATGTCCATCTGGTCGCTGCCGTCCAGGGCGTGGATCATCGAGAGCGGAACCACTCGGCCTTCGGCGTATCGCGCGGTCTCGAACGGCGTCACATGGTCGATCCGCCAGTGATCGGCCGGAAACGCCAGCCGGATCCTCACGGACGCCTCCGTCCGGTCCGGGCTCACGGGAACGACGACGGCCACATCATCCCACGCCAGCGGCCCTTTGTCGGGAAGCCGGGCAACCTCACGCCATGCGCCGCGCTCGAGTACGCTGATGCGCATTCCGAGGTTGTCGGCGGCCCACTGGCCGAGCTCGACCGCCGGGCCGAGCTCCCCGAGATCCTGGCCGAGCCAGTCCAGTGCACGCGCCCCTCGGTCGCCCAGCATCATGTCGTAGAAGAGCACCGTGGCGAGCAGGCTGTTCCTCAGACGCAAGTGCAGCCCGATCTGCCGGGCCCCCAGGGGAACCGCTACATCCAGTTCGATATGGTCCTCGACCTCTCCGGGACCCGAAGCTATGGCATTCTCGATGCGGGACACGGAGCTGGTGTACAGGATTCCGTCCGGCCTTGAGAGCAGCTCCGTCACGTCGCGGCCATCCCGGTCCGCAGCGTGCTGCAACGCGAGCGGGCTTCCGAGCCTGACGGGCCTTCCCTCGGGATCCGGGACCACCTGCTCGTGGGACGCGTGCCCGACTTCGATCAGTTCGAAGTGGTTGATGTAGTGCGTCTCCAGCGCTTCGTTGCGAACCTCGAGACGTACCTCGCCCTGGTCGTCAACGCCGACAGCGAGTCGGTCGACATCTCGCGATTCGAACAGCGGAGCGATGCTGTATGAGAACGCTTCGGCCTCCAGCAATTCGACTCCCGTGCCATCCGAGTACACCGTGGGGCAAGAACCAAAGATCGCGGCAGCAAGAAGAGCGCCTGCCGCGGTGTGCAGGTAGACGGAAGAGATCGACCGAACGACATCCGTTTCCGTCCTGAAGCTCTCCATGGCGAGCACGCTGTCCAGAGCGACTCCCAGGACGGCGCCGACGGGGTTGAGACGAATGTCGTATCGCGCCCCATCGCCCGTTACCAGGCTGTTGTCGATCGTGACCCCGTCAGAGAATACGATCGTGGAACCGTCCACGAGGTGCGCCTTGACTGGCGACTGAACCACGCGCGGCCCGGCCAGCGGGACCGATTCGTACCGGACGTTGGTCACGCACGAACCGATCGCGCCTGCCAGAACCGCGACGCCGATCGCGGCGCGGAACGGGTGGCGTACGCGGAGAGCGTGCAGCGCACTACCAGCCGAGACCCAAACCATTGTCGCTTCCTTGAACTGAACTGCAGGCGAAGGTGTGTCCCAGCCGCGCCCCGTCACCGAAATACTCGTATCGACGAGATTACGTCGTCCCAGTTCCGAATTGAGTCTTGTGGGATACCTAATGGCGGTAGTGGGATCCGGCTGAGGTCCGGGATGTCGGACGTGACGGTGAGGCTGTCCCCCCGGAAGGTATCGTGCACAAACAGGACCGCCTGCCATCCATCGGCGACTCGGATGGAAGAAACGCAATCGGTCCAATATTCCTGACCGAAGATCTTGGTTTTGCAGTCCGATGCAGCGGGTTGAGGCTCGTCATCCACCAGCGAGAGGTCGCTCACGTCGCGGACAAAGCTCCGGTACGGACCGCGGTAGTCCGCGCGCGCAAATACGAGGATGCCGGCACTCGGAACGAGTCCGGCCGGATCGGTCGGAGCGACCGGATCGCCCCGGCAGCCTGCGAGCAGCACCAGCACGAGGAACGAGGCTGTGAGGCGTGTTTCGTTGAGCCGCTCGGGATCCATCAGCGGATGCCCGGCTCCCGCTCCGCAATCCTGGCAATTGGCTGTTTTCGCGGCATGCGCTCGATGAGAGCCCTCTGTCTGCTCTTCTCCAGATCCTCCCGCAGACTCGCTCGCAGCGCGTCGCCGGCCGGCCCGACCACACCGGTCACAGCGGCCCCACCGGTCACGCCCGTCACAGCGGCCGCCCCATCTCGCCCGATGCATTCCTTCAGGTTGACGGTGCCGCCCGCGGGCGTGCGTTGTGGATTCACACGCAAATACCAGAGGCTCCCCAACATCCGCCACGCCACGGGGATGCAGCCGGAGAAGTAGTTTCGGCGGATGTCGCCGGCGGGGAGCAGGGGCAGCGATCCTGTCAACTCGTTACCTGCAAGGGAGATGAAGCTCTCGACCTCGTAGAGCGAAAGGCTGTCCAGTTCGGCCGGTGCCGGACCCGAGAATCGGTTGTTGTCCGCGAACAGGAAAGCCAGGGGGTATCGGTCACTGTCCCAGTCATGCAGGAATGCCGACCGCACGAACTCCCCCGATATCGGACCCGACAGGTCGTTGTCGTCAAGCCACAGGACTTCCAGCAACTCCAGATCCCCGAGCTCCGGCGGGATCGAACCGGTCAATTGATTGTCCTGCAGTTCCAACGCCCTGAGGCCGTCGAGCTGGCCCAACTCCGGCGGAATCGAGCCCGTCAGCCGATTGCCGGAAAGGGACAGGTCCATCAGCCTGGACAGGTCGCCCAGCTCCGGCGGGATCGACCCCGCGATTTCGTTGTCGTTGAGGAGCAGGAACCTGAGATTGTCGATGTTGGTGAGCTCTGACGGAAACTCGGTCAATTCGTTGTGGGCGAGGGTGAGGTATTGGAGGTTGGCGAGGTCGGCGAGTTCCGATGGGATGTCGGCCAGGTTGTTCCCCGAAAGGTACAGCACTTCGAGATTGCCAAGGTTGCCAAGTTCCGACGGGACGCTGGTCAACTCGAGATCTTCGAGGGTCAGTACCTCGAGGTTGTCCAGGTCGCCAAGTCCCGGTGGAATGGAACCCGTCAGTCGGTTCCCGCCCAGCCACAAATACAGGAGCCCATCCATTCGGCCGAGTTCCGATGGAATCGATCCTGTCAACTGATTCCGGCTTAGCGCCAACGCCTCGAGGTTGGCCAGTTCGGCGAGTTCGACAGGGATCGATCCCGTCAGTTGATTCCCGGCCAGCATCAACTCCTCGAGATTGGCCAGCTCGCCGAGTTCGGCGGGGATCGATCCCGTCAGTTGGTTCGAGACCAGGTACAACGAAGCGAGATTGCCGAGATCGCCCAGCTCCGGCGGAACTATTAGTAGTGTTGTAAACTGCTATGTAACAACGTGTTATAGAACATATGGTTAGCGATGTACCACTTACGATATGCAGAAATGCACTGGAATACATGAGACCGCATCGGAAGTCGGCGGACGCTCGCTCCGGGACGCTCGACAGCAGTCGATGAGTCCAAACGGGCCGTCACCGCACTTCGACGGGCAGCCTCCTCACCACCACTCTGGCCACGTCGAACTCATCGAATTCGATGAAAGCTGCCAGTCCATCCGGGCCGA
>VYDD01000313.1 GCA_009843625.1 Gammaproteobacteria bacterium
GCCGGGACCCACACAAGCGCCGTCCCGAGCGCGGGCACGATGGACAGGACCGCCATGACCGTGGCCCAGAAGGCGGCTCCGGGGACGCCGAAGACGGCGAAGCTGAGGCCGGCGAGACCGCCCTGCAGGACCCCAATCACGAGCGACCCCTTGATCGTGGCGCGCGTGACCGAGACGAAGCGGTCGAGGAGCCTCTGCTCGTCCGCCGACGGAAGGGGAATGAGGTGAAGGATGCGATCGAGGATCGCCGGGCCGCTGGTGAGGAAGAAGTACATCGCGTACAGCATGATGAAGAGCTGGAACAGGAAGTTGGTGGTGCCCAGGGTGGCGGCGGTCAGGCTTTCGACCAGCACGCCGCCCGCGCTCTGCGCCAACTGGCCCGCGAGGCTGATGATGCGCTCGCGGTCGGGCAGGAAGTCGCCCACGAGCGGAATCTCGAGCAGGCGGGCCTCGATGGAGTCGACCAGGTCCATGTTCCCGCGCACCCAGGTGGCCGCCGCCTGCGAGACGTCCACGGCCTGCGAGACCACCAGCCCCAGGAAGGCGATGGCGGGCGCCACCAGGATGACCAGCACGAGCAGGAGGGTGGTGACCGCGGCGGCCCGCTCGCGCTCCTTCATGGCGGCACCCAGCCACAGGTAGAGCGGCCGGGTCATGCCGCTGAAGACCGCGGCCAGCAGGATGGCGACCAGGAACTGGCGGATCATCAGAAGGAAGAGGAGCGAGATCCCGAGCGCCAGCACGAGCAGGAAGCGGTTCTGGAAGCGGGTGGAGTCGGAGATCATGTGGGGCCCCGGGGTATGGAGATTCTGACGATCGAGTCGGCCTGGGCGGGAGCTCCCGGGGCGCGGGGCAGCTCGCCACGCTCGCCCGGGACGACGCGGATGGTTTTGCCTTCGGCGTCGATCTCGCTGATCGGTCCCCGGTAGACATCGTCGCGGAGATCGATGGCCGGGGCGTCTTCGGCGACGGCGGCGGCGGCCGGGGATACGCTATACGGTTGGGCGAGACGGGCGTTGACGCGGTAGCCCAGGTCCGCCAGCGCCTGGATGGTGATCGCGCTCACTGGATTGGCCTCTCCCACCGTCAGGGCCGGCGTCATGTTCTCCGAGCCCATGACCGATTCCCGCCAGTGCGCGTCGTCGCCCCCGTTCTGGACCGGCACCTTGCCACCGGTGTAGCCGGCGCCACCGGCGGCGTTGAACGCCGTAACGGCCTGGGATCCGGGGAAATGGGTGTCGGCGTCGGGAAGCGCATCCGATGGATTCGCAAGCAGGGAGTGCCATTTCGGACCCACGCCTATCCCCAGGACATGGGCGATCTCGTGCATTGCCACCTCAACCAGATTGCCCGCCTGAGCCAGCCGGCCCGCGTCGGTGTTGTCGAACAGGATCACGCCCAACGCCGGGGTCTCGTCGGCAACGCGTATCGCGCACAGGCTTGCCTGGGCCACCACGCCGCCCGCTTCCCCGGTTGCCGCGCCAACGGCGATCACCAGATCGTCCACGTATCCGAGCTCCACCTCGAATTCCGTCTCGTCGATTCTGCAGGAGAAGGTGTCGTTGACCGCGGCGTCCGGGAAATCGTTGTCTCTGAGGATCGCCTCCCAGGTCGCCGCGGCGGAACGCATCGCCGAACGCACGTCGGCGCTCACGCCGGATCCGAAGCCGAGTTGGATCTCGAATCCGGGGTCCGGTTCCGGCGGTGGCGCGGGGACCGTCACCTCGGCGGACTGAGTGGCCGAGAGGCCGTCGGGGTCGGTGGCGGTGATGGTGAGCGTGGCCGTGCCGGCCGACCATGCGGTGAGGACGAGGTCGCTCCCGTCGATGCGGACCCGCACGACCCAGGGGTCGGACGACGATGCGGCGTAGTGGAGCGCGTCGCCGTCGGGGTCGTCGAAGTGGGCCCCCATGTCCAGCCTCCGGGACGGCCCGCGGGCGAGCGTCTGCGCGGGGATCGGGGTGGTCGCCGTCGGCGCGCGGTTGAGCACGGTTACCGCGAAGCTCTGGCGGGCCGACAGGCCGCCGGGGTCGATGACGGTCACGGTCAGGGTGGCTTCGCCCGTGACCCCGGCCCGCACGGTGAGCGTGGTGCCGCTGGCGGACGCCGTGGCCACCAGGCTGTTGCTCGACGCGATCTCGACCTGCAGCGCGTCGCCGTCGGGGTCGTCGAAGTGGCGGGTGAGGTCGAGCGGCGCCGTCTGGCGTTTGTAGAGGGTCTGCGCGGGAATGGCGCCGGTTGCGGCCGGCGGCCGGTTGGGGACCGTGACCGTGAAGCTCTGGGAGGCCGTGAGGCCATCGAGGTCGGTTGCCGTTACGGTGACCACGGCCTCGCCCTGGGAAAGGGGCGTCAGGATCAGGGTCCCGTCGCTGGAGGAAATCTCGAGCGCGACTATGTCCCCGTTGGACACGGCGGCCGCCCAGGTCAGCGGGTCGCCGTCGGGGTCGGTGAAATGGTCCGTCAGGTCGACCGTGTCGGCCTCGCTCTTGTAGATCGTCCGCGATGGGATCGTGTCGGTCGCGGCGGGCGCACGGTTGGGGACGGTGACCGTGAAGTTCTGGGAGGCCGACAGGCCGTCCGGGTCGGTCGCGGTCACGGTGACCATCGTCTCGCCGGAGGCCAGGGGCGTGACGACCAGCGTGCCGGCGGCGGCGATGGTCAGCGCGACCACGCCGGTGTGCGATGTCTCGGCGGCCCAGGCCAGCGGATCGCCGTCCGGATCGGCGAAGTAGGCCGCCAGGTCGAGCGTGTCCGCCTCGGTCTTGTAGATCATCCGCGACGGGATGGTGTCGGTCGCGGCCGGCGGCCGGTTGGGGACGGTGACCGTGAAGCTCTGCTCGGCCGTGAGGCCTTCGTCGTCGGTGGCCGTGACGGTCACTACGGCCTCGCCCTTGGCGAGTCCCGTCAGCGTGAGCGTGCTGGCGTCCACGGTGGCTTCCACCACCGCCTCGTCCGACACGGCCGCCGCGTAGGTCAGCGGGTCGTCGTCCGGGTCGGCGAAGAATGGTGACACGTCCAGGGTGTGCGCATGATCGACCATGACTTCGCGGGCCGCGATCGAGTCGACCGCGACCGGCGGCCGGTTGGGCACCGTCACCTCGAAGCTCTGCGTGGCCGTCAGGCCACCGGCGTCTGTCGCGGTGACCGTCACCACCACCGTGCCCTTCGCCACCGCCACCACCGTCACGGCCGTGCCGTCCACCGAGACCGCGACACGGTTCGGGTCGGACGCCTCCGCCGAGTACCGGAGCGGCTGCCCGTCGGGCTCGGCGAAATGTCCGCGAACGTCGATCACCGCCGAGTCGCCCACCATCAGCTCCCGGTCGTCGATCGTTCCCACCGGCGTCGGGGGCCGGTCCGGGACGATGACCTGGAAGGTCTGCCGCGCCTCCAGGCCAGTCGGATCGGACGCGACCACGGTCACGACCGCAGTGCCGGGAGAGACCGCGGTGATCGTGAGCGTGCTGCCCCGGAGCTGGACGGTGGCTATGTCGGGATCGGAAATGAACGCGTCGAAATCGAGCGCATCTCCGTTGGGGTCGCGGAAGCACAGGGCGACATCGACCGTGCCACCCACCGTGATCGTCTGATCGGGGAGGGGCCCGCACAGTTCGGGCGCCAGCGGGCTCTCGCACGAAACGACCCAGAGGGCCGCCCCGAGGAGCAGGGCGACCAGGGAGGTCCGTGATCGAGGCGAGGTTTCACTCATGCGAGCAGAAACCTACGCACTCCACGTCGCGCGGTCGATACGACAAATGCGATTAACGGGGAGTCCGTCATTCGCCTGCGGACGACGACGACGGTTTGCCCGCCCTTGCCGCCGCGGCGTAGAATTTGCAGCGTCCCGATCGTAGCGAGGAGACCCCCACATGATCCGGAGTGAGCTGGCATGATGCGTCTATCTGGCCTGGCGATGCTGGGCGTGAGCGTTCTCGCCCTCGCGGGCTGCGACAAGACCGGCGCGTACGGCGATGTGAACAGCATCATCGTGGGCACATCGATGGAACTCTGGGACGAGGTGGGAGAGACGGTTACGACCGGGCTCGAGCCCACCATCTTCACCGTGCGCGACGAGCGCACCTTCAAGATCACCTACCAGGACCCGCTGGCGGCCGACTGGGAGATCCTGCGCGAGTTCAAGCAGGTGCTGCTGATCGGGACGCTGGAGGACCCGTGGATCGCGGAGGCGATGGAGGAGAGCGACGTCACGAATACGGAGCCGTTCGGCGTGCCCGGCGTCATCCAGTTGATCGACGTCTGGGCGCGGGGCCAGCTGGTGACCGCCCTCCTGCTTCCGCCCGGCGGCGGGGCGGCCGAGGTGGAGGCGCACGTGGGCGAGCTGCTCGCGCTCTTCGACGGGCAGTACCGCACCTACGCGCGCACGCGCATGTTCGTATCGGGTCGCGACTCCCTGCTGGCGGACACGCTGCGCGCCGTGGGCGGCTTCGCACTCGACCTGCCCCGCGTCTATCGATGGGATTATCAGGATTCGGTCTTCATATTCCGCAACGACAATCCCGATCCTGCCGAACTCATCCGGGAAATCGCGGTGACGTGGCGCACGCCCGTCGCCGGCCCGCTGGCGGACTCGGCCATTCTGGACTGGCGCCTGTCGCTGACGCGGGCATACTACACCGACGAGCAGGTGGTGACGGAGGAACTCGCGCCGGGGCGGGACCTGAGCGACGATGCGTACGAGCTTCGCGGCATCTGGGAGAGCCCCCCGGGCGCCTGGCCCGCCGCGGGACCGTTCCTGACGCGGACGAAGGCGTGTCCCGGCCAGGACCGCGTGTACCTGCTCGACTCGTGGCTCTACGCGCCGGGCAAGGACAAGTACGAGTACATGCTGCAGCTCGAGTACATCCTCGACTCCTTCGCATGCGAAGCCGAGCTGCCGGTCGCGGCGATGTAACGATGAGGCGGTCGGGCGCCGGGATGCGGCGATGAAGCGGTCGGGACGCCGAGATGCGACGATGACCCGGACGGGCGCGAGGATGTAGCGATGCGGCGATACCGGTTGGTCGTCCTGAGCCTGTGCGCTCTTGCCCTGCCGGGATGCGACAAGACCGTCGCGTGGGGTGAGGTCAACAGCATCATCGTCGGCGCGTCGGCCGAACTCTGGGAGGCGTCGGGCGATGCGATCACTAACGGCCTTCAGCCCACGATCTTCACGGTTCGCGACGAGCGCACCTTCAGGATCACGCACCAGGACCCCCTCGCATCCGACTGGGGGCTGCTGCGGGAGTTCAGGCAGGTGCTGCTGATCGGAAGCGCCGAGGATCCCTGGATCGCGGAGGCCCTGGAAGCCGGACCAGGGCCCGAATCCCCGAACCCGCCGGAGATCTTCCAGTTGTACGACGTGTGGGCGATCGGACAGTTGGTGACGGTGCTCCTGCTGTCGCCGGGCGGCGGACGGGATGAGACGGAGGCGCATGTGGACGATCTGCTCGCGCTCTTTGACGGGCAGTACCGCGAATATGTCCACGCACGCATGTTCGTCTCGGGGCTCGACTCCCTGCTCGCGGACACGCTGCGGGCCACGGGCGGCTTTGCGCTGGAGCTGCCGGTCATCTATCGATGGAGCCGCGAGGATTCGGTCTTCATCTTTCGCAACGACAATCCCGATCCGTCGGAACTCATTCGCGAAGTCGCGGTCACGTGGCGTTCGCCGATCGCCGAGAGGCCGACGGACGGCGACATGCTCGATTGGCGACTGTCGCTGTCGCGCGAATACTACGCGGACGAGCAACTGGTGACGGAGGACGTCGAGCCGGGCCTGGCCGTCGATGACGCGGCGTACGAGATCCACGGCATCTGGGAGAGCGCCCCGGGCGCGTGGCCGGCGGCGGGTCCGTTCCTGACCCGCCGGAAGGCGTGTCCCGCTCAGGATCGACTGTACCTCATCGATTCCTGGCTCTATGCTCCGGGCAGGGACAAGTACGAGTACATGCTGCAGCTCCGGTACATCCTCGACTCCTTCGAGTGCGAGCCGACGCTGCCGGGCGAGGAGATGTGAAAATGGGACTGCCGCGCGTCGGGATGGTGTTCCTCCTCCTTGCGGCGCTCCTGGTGCCGGGGGCGGTTTCGGCTCAGAGCGGAGCCTTCCGCGCGGGCGTCCTCGTCCCGATGGAGCGCGTCAAGGCCACTCTTGCGAAGACGGTCGACAATACCGCGGCCAACACCCTGGTTCCCCCACCGCGGCGTGGGACGCTGGTGATGGACGAGGGTTCCGCCGATACGTGGGGGAGCGGGGTGGGTG
>VYDD01000040.1:0-884 GCA_009843625.1 Gammaproteobacteria bacterium
GCTCCCCGCCCACCGCGTGCCTGAAGAGGTCGAGCGACCCGTCCTGTGCGGCCATGGGCGGCTCAGCCCCGGCCGCCGTCCGCGTGCAGCCGCACGGCGGCGTCGACCGTATTGGAGAGCAGCATCGCGATGGTCATCGGGCCGACCCCTCCGGGAACCGGCGAGATCGCGCCCGCGACCTCGCTGACCTCGTCGAAGACCACGTCGCCCGTGATGCGGTATCCCCGCTCGCGGGTCGAATCGTCCACCCGGTTGGTGCCCACGTCGATCACGGTGGCCCCCGGGCGCACCATTTCCCCGGTGACGGTTCCGGGACGCCCGATGGCCACGATCAGGATCTCGCCGAGCCGGGTCACGGCGCCCAGGTCGGGGGTGCGGCTGTGGGCGACGGTGACCGTGGCGTTCCCCCCGGGCGCCTTGCGCATGAGCAGCGACGCCATCGGCTTCCCCACGATGTTGGAGCGTCCCACGATCACCGCGTGCCTGCCCGAGGGATCGACGCCCGAGCGCAGCAGCATCTGGATCACCCCGGCGGGCGTGCACGGGGCCAGCACGTCGGGGGCGCCCGTGGCGAGACGTCCCACGTTCACCGGGTGGAAGCCGTCCACGTCCTTCCCGGGCAGAATCCGGTCGAGCACCACCTGGTCGCGAATCTGGTCCGGCAGGGGAAGCTGCACGAGGATGCCGTGAATCGCGGGGTCGGCGTTGAGCCCGTCGAGCAGTCCCAGCAGTTCGGCCTCGGGAGTCGAGCCGGGCAGGGTGATCTGGCGGGAATGGATCCCGGCGGCGCGCGCGGCCCGGTTCTTCATCCGCACATAGCTGTGGCTCGCCGGGTCGTCCCCCACCAGCACGGTCGCGAGCCCGGGCACCAGCCCGGCCCTTTC
>VYDD01000040.1:894-6191 GCA_009843625.1 Gammaproteobacteria bacterium
CTTCAGGACGGCGACCCGCGCCCGGAGTTCCTCGCGGATCGCACCCGCGATCTCCGTCCCCGAGATGATGGCGGCGCTCATCGGGCGAACCCCACGGCGCGGGTTTCGCGAATCACCACGATCTTTATCTGACCGGGATAGCGCAGTTCCTCCTCGAAACGGCGCGCGATGTTCTCCGAGAGCGCGTTCGTCTCGTCGTCGGAGACCCGTTCCGGCTCCACCATGACCCGCACCTCCCGTCCCGCCTGGATCGCGAAGCAGCGCTCCACTCCGGGGTATTCGAGGACCGTGTTCTCGATCTTCTCCAACCTCTTCACGTAGCTGTCGAACATCTCGCGGCGCGCCCCGGGACGGGACCCCGAGATCGCGTCCGCCGCCGTCACCAGGAACGTCTCCGCGTAGCGGTGCGGCTCCTCGTCATGGTGCGCGCGGATCGCGTTCAGGACCTGATCCGGCTCGCGATACCTCTCGCAGAGCGCGTATCCCAGCTCCACATGGGTCCCTTCCTGATCGTGGGTCATCCCCTTCCCCACGTCGTGCAAGAGCCCGGCCCGCTTGGCGATCTGCACATCGAGCCCCATTTCCGCGGCCATGCCTCCGGCCAGCAGCGCCACCTCCTTCGAGTGCAGCAGCTGGTTCTGGCCGTAGGAGGTGCGGAAGCGAAGGTGACCGAGCGCCTGCACGATCTTGGGGTGCACGTCGTGGATCCCCAGCTCGTAGAGCACCTCCTCCGCGGCCGCGAGCATCGTCCGCTTCACGGTCTTCTCGCTCTTCTTGACCAGGTCCTCGATGCGGGCGGGATGGATCCGGCCATCCTCGACGAGCTTGCCGAGGGCGATGCGGGCCACCTCCCGGCGGATGGGGTTGAACCCCGAGAGGATGACTGCTTCGGGGGTGTCGTCGATGATGACGTCGATGCCCGTGGCCTGCTCGAAGGCGCGGATGTTTCGGCCCTCGCGCCCGATGATGCGGCCCTTCATCTCGTCGGAGGGCAGCTGCACGACGGACACCGTCATCTCGGCGGTCTGCTCCGCCGCCATGCGCTGGATCGCCTGGGCGATGATCTTGCGCGCCTCGCGGTCACCCGTGCGCTTCGCCTCGGCCTCGATGGCGCGAACGGTGCTGGCGGCCCGGGCGCGGGCCTCGTCCTCCAGGTTCTTCATCAGGAGGCCGCGGGCTTCGTCGGCGGAGAGGCCTGCCAGCGACTCGAGCGTACTCTGCACCGACCGTTCGGAAGCCTCGACCTCCTCGACTCTCCGGTCGAGCTCGCCGCCCTGGCGCTCGAGCGTCTTCTCCCGCTTGTCCAGCGCCCCCCTGCCCTCCTCCAGGCGGGTTTCGCGCTCGTTCAGGCGGTCGAACTTGCGGTCCAGGGAATCCGATCGTTGGCCGATGCGGCGCTCGAGCGTCTTGACCTCTTCGCGGCGCCGAGCCTCCTCGGACTGCCAGGACTCGCGCAGCCGGTAGACCTCTTCCTTGCCCTGGAGGGCGGCGGCCTTGAGGGTGGTGTCGGCTTCCTCGTTGGCGCGGGCGATGATGCGTGACGCATCGTCGCGGGCGGCGGCGCGTTCCTTTTTCTGCCTGGTGCGCTCGATGCCCCGTCCCAGCAAATATCCGGCTGCGGAGCCGAGCGCCATCACGACCGCCGCAAGCAGAATGCTTTGCGGGTCCATTGTATGCGCTCCGGATCAGGCGCACGCGCGCCTGCCAGTTCCATTCACGTGGGGCCGTTCCGACCGAGGACGAAGCCGACCCTGACCGATTGCGTGCCCGCGCCGTACCGCCGGCGACGGGGGGAATGCTTCTAAAGCTCGTCACAATATGAGGATGGAGCGGACAGGCGCAAGCGATGAGGCGGGATCAGGATTCGGCGTGCTCCGCCAACTCGGCCTCGACTTCCTCAGCGAGCGATCCGGATCGGCGCGTCATCCGCGCCCGCAGACCGGCCAGATCGGCCTGAGCCTCAAAGTACCGCGCGGTGATGGAGAGGGCCGCAAGGATCGTGGCCCTGTATGAGTCCATCAGTCCGGCCCGGCGGTGGACCTCGCTGATGTTCTCATCCAGGAAACGGGCACATCGCTCGACTTCCTCGCGGTCGGCGGTGGACCGGATGGCGTACTTCTCGCCCGCGATCTCGACCGTATGGGATATTGCCTTGTCGGTATCAGCCATCCCGGCCCTCCAGGAATTGTATTCGGGCCATCATCCTCTCCACCACCGCGCGGCCCCGTTCGAGGCGTCCCTCCAACTCGCGTCGCTCGTGCTCGGCCGCGCGCAGTCTTTCCACCACGCTCTCCGGGCTTGCTTCGCCCTCGGCGACGGGAGCGAGGAACTCCATCAGCTCCTCGTTTCGCTCCCTGGCCGATCGCAGTTCGGCCCTCAACTCCGCACTCTGCCGGATCAGTCGCCGGACCGCCGACTCCAGGCGCGCGAAGGGCTCGCTAGCGTCCGGAGTCTGCTGCGCCTGCTCTTGGTTCGACACCAAACTCCTCCTTGAGTCGCTGGATGAGACGCCGCACCGCACGATCGACGGCTTTGTCCGTCAGGGTCCGGCGTCCCGACTGAAAGCGCAGGCGGAATCCGACGGACCGGGAGCCATCCGGGACATCGCCGCCGCGGAACAGGTCGAAGACGGACACTCCGGCGAGATCCCTGCCTCCGCCCCTCTCGAGGAACTCCAGCACCTGCCGGGCCGGGAGCGAATCCGGAATCAGCAGGGCCAGGTCACGCTCCACCGGCGGGAAGGCTGGAAGCGGGTGGATGGCCGGATCGGGCCGCCCCCGGACACCGTCCCCGAGTTCGAGCTCCAGCCCCCAGACCGATCCGGCCCAGACGGGAGCGTCCACCCGGTCCGCGCGCACCTTGCCGGCGCCGCCCACCACCGAGCCGTCGGCCGCCCGCACCAGAAACTCGCACCCCTCCTCGAAGAAGGTCGAGTCGAAGGTGCCGGGCTCCACCGAGCACTCCCCCGGGAGCACGGCCGCGACCACTTCCTCGGCCAGTCCGCGCAGCTCCCACTCGTCCCACGACCGATCCCCGGCCGACCAGTGGTGGGGCCGCCGCCGCCCGGTCATCGCGACCGCCAGCCGATTCGTCTCGCGCGGCAACCCGCCGGACCCGTCGGCGCCGAATACCGCGCCCATGTCGAAGAGCCGGATGTCGGCGGCACCCCGCGCGAAGTTGTGCTCGACCGCGTGCAGCAGCCCGAAGAGCACGGTCCGGCGCAGGTGGCTCTCTTCCGCGGACACCGGATTGAGCACCTCCACCTCCCCCTGCTCCGCGGGCGCAAACGCCGTCGTGTGCGCCTCCAGGAACCCGCGGCCCACCAGGATCGTCCTGAGACGGTCGTGCAACTGCAGAAGGGGGTCGTCCGGGACCGTCCCCGGGCGGAAGGCGCCCAGGCTGTCCGGGAAACGGTCGTACCCGTGGACGCGCGCGACCTCCTCGACCAGGTCGACCTCGCGAAGGGTGTCGTAGCTCCGGTGCCCCGGGACCGTGACTTCGATTGCGCCGGCGGCCGGCCTGCAGCGGTAGCCCAGCGGCTCGAGCAGCTTCACGATGTCACCGGTGTCAAAGGGGACGCCAAGCAGTTGCCCGACCCGTTCGGGACGAAGCGTCACGACCGGCGCGCGCCAGGGCCGCGGGCAGGCGTCGAGCAGGATGGGCGCCGGCTCGCCACCCGCGGTCGCGACGATGATCGAAACCGCGCGCCGAATCGCGCGCTCAAGCCCGGCAGGGTCGACTCCGCGTTCGAAGCGATAGCTTGCGTCGGTCGACATGCCCAGCGCCCGCCGCACCGCGCGCACCCCCTTCGGGTTGAAGAGGGCGCACTCCAGGAGCACGTCCGTGGTCCCCTCGCCGATCTCGGATTCGCTCCCACCCATGACCCCGGCTATGGCCAGCGCCCGCTCGGGATCGCAGATGAGGAGCATTCCCTCGTCCAGTTCGCGCTGTTCGCCGTCCAGCGTCCGCACCGTCTCGCCCTGCCGGGCCCCCCGGACCACGATTTCGGGTCCAGCGACCTTCGCGAGATCGAAGGCGTGCAGCGGCTGACCCAGCTCCAGCAGCACGTAGTTGGTGGCGTCCACCACGTTGTTGATGGGATGGGCGCCCGCGGCCCGCAGGCGGGACGCCAGCCACTCCGGGGAAGGGCCGACCCGCACCCCGCGCACCACCGCCGCCATGTAGCGCCAGCACTGCCGCGGGTCGTCGATGCGGACGCGCGCCCCCGCCCCGTCGACCGCCGGCGCCCCGGCGCGCACCACGAACTCGTGCTCGACCGCTCCGGGGAGTTGGGCGAGGCGGATCCCGCCCTCACCGACCAGTTCGCGCGCCACGCCCACGTGGGAGAGCAGGTCGCCCCGGTTGGGCGAGACCTCGACATCCAGGCGGTGGTCGTCCAGGCCGACGGTGGGGGCGAAGGGGCTTCCGGGGTCGAACTGTCCCGCCAGCTCGAGAATGCCGCGGTGGTCGGTGCCCAGCCCCAGTTCGCGGGCCGAGCAGAGCATGCCGCGCGACTCCTGGCCGCGGATGCGGACGCGCTTGATGCGCAGGTCGCCGGGAAGGACGGCGCCCACCGGCACGAAGGGATAGCAGGCGCCCGCGCGGACGTTGGGCGCTCCGCACACCACCTGCACGGTGCCGTTGCCCCCGTCGACCTCGCAGACGCTCAAACGGTCCGCGTTCGGGTGCCGGCGCACGCGCTCCACGCGGCCGATCACCACCCCGGCGATCTCTGCGGCCAGGTCGGTGATCCCCTGCACGGGCGCGCCGCGCATCGCCAGCCGGGCCGCGATTTCCCCGGCATCCAGGTCGAGCCCGGGCGCCACCGCCCGCAACCAACGGCGCGAGACGTTCATGCGAACTGGGAGAGGAAGCGGATGTCGTTCTCGTAGAGCATCCGGATGTCGCTGACCCCGTACTTGAGCATGGCGATGCGCGCGGGCCCCATGCCGAAGGCCCACCCGGAATAGCGTTCGGGATCGATGCCCACGTTCTCGAGCACCGCCGGATCGACCATTCCGGCCCCCATGACCTCCAGCCAGGCCGTCTCCTCGACGCTGCCGTCCGCTCCCACCACGCGCCTCTTCACGTCGACCTCGGCGCTCGGCTCGGTGAACGGGAAGTAGCCCGGGCGGAAGCGGACGCGCGTGCCGGGTCCCCAGAACCGGCGCGCAAACTCCGAGAGGGTAGCCTTGAAGTCCACGAAGGTGACGCCCTCGTCCACCGCCAGGCCTTCGATCTGTAAGAACGCGGGCGCGTGCGTCGCGTCCCAGGTGTCGCGCCGGTAGGCCGGGCCG
>VYDD01000269.1 GCA_009843625.1 Gammaproteobacteria bacterium
GGGCATCGTCGGCATCGCGGCGCTGGTGTGCGGAATCCCCAGCGCGCTCAACATGGACTTCTTCCACAACCAGGACTGGGTCTGGGGCGTGGGGCTCATGCTCTCGGGCTTCTTCTTCGCCTTCGCCGTGCTGCGCTACGGGGTGACCGAGTGGCGCCGCAAGTTCATCAACACGGCTGATTCCGACATCCACATCGGAGCCTGGTGGGACTGGGCGATCCGGCTCGTGATCGTCGAGGCCGTGGTGCTCATGGTGTGGTTCCTGTGGAGCGCCCGGGGCGAGAGCTTCGCGGAGACCTGGACGCTGTTCAGTCCGTACAACGTCGGAAGCGTGATCATCCAGGCGGCGGTGGCGATCCTCATCCTGTGGATGCTCAACAGGCTGATCACACGGGCGACCCTGGAGGGGAGCGGCGGCTCGGCCGGTTGACGTCGGGCGGGCCGATGGTTGTCCGGATACGGCAAGGCGATGAGGTTTCGCGAGTTCGAGAGGGCCGCGCGGCGCGCCTTTGGCGAGATTCCGGAGGAGTACACGAGCGGGTTGGACGGGCTCTCGGTGCGCCAGGAGGCGCTCCCGCATCCGGTATTCCCGGACATCTATACGCTGGGAATGTGCTCGACGGAGTCGTATCCGTCGGACTGGCAGGGGCCCGAAACGACGCGCTCGGTGGTGGCCCTCTACTACGGCTCGTTCCGTGAGCTGTCCCGGCTCGATCCGGGCTTCGACTGGGATGGCGAGCTGTGGGAGACCCTCACCCACGAGGTGCGGCACCACCTCGAATCGCTGGCGGATCAGGATGAACTCGGCGGCGTCGACTACGCCATGGAGGAGTCGTTCAAGCGGAGCGAGGGGCTCGATTTCGATCCCTGCTACTATCAGTCCGGGGATGAAGTCGCCGCCGGGGTGTTCCGCGTCGAGACCGATTTCTTCATCGAGCAGGAGTGGACCGCGGAGCGGCTCGCGCGGGCCGGCGAGGTGGGCTTCGACTGGCGCGGCGAGGGGTTTCGCATCGATGCGCCCGAGCGCTTGGGGGATGCGCACTTCATCTGGATCGACGGCGTGGATTGCGGGCCGGGAGAGCTTCAGCTTGTGCTGGTGCGCAAGCGCAGATGGTGGGAGGCGTTCCTGAAGCGGCCCGCGGAGGAGCTGTGGGAGTCGGAGGCGGCCGCGCGCCGGACGGGAGGCGCTTCGGCGCCGATCCCGGATCCCCGCAGGCCCGCTGATCCGCGATGAGGATTCACGACCGCTACGCCCGCGTCACTCCATATGAGATGGCCCTCCCGGGCCGCCCCTTCGCGGAGGAGCGGTTCGGGCTGATCCGGGACGAGGCCGACCGGCGGGGCGTGGACATCTGGGACCCGGGCGCCTTCAGCATGCTCGAGCAGTCCCGGCGCGCCATCGCCGACATCCGTGTCGAGGACGACAATCCGGTCCTGTTCGTGCCGTACGGCGTCATCCTCTTTCATGCCTTTCATTTCTGGAGCGCCGGAGAGCACCTGTACCTGCTGGGGAACGAAGCCGCCCACCAGTTGACGCGCGCCCGCCGGCCGGCCGGGCCGGAGGACTGGGCCTTCGCGGCGCCCTCCCGGGCCGGCTACGTGCAACTGCCGCACTACCTTTTCTGGGCGCGTCCCGAGGCCGGCGGCCCCGCCGAGGCGCTCGACGGCTTCTTCTGGGTGTTCACCCCCGCTCACCGTCTGCACCTCATGGTGGCGAGTGGGATGCGCGCGGACCGTCCCGGGCTGGGGGTCATGCCCGTCCCGGAGATCCCTGGGGAGGAGGCGAGCCGGTGGGCCGCCGCGAACGTGCGCGAGCGGGGCGACGACTTCGCAAGTACCTTGCCGGGCGGCGAGGATCTATGCTCGATCGAGACGCTCGGCGAAGTGGTGAAGCTGGCGGGGCGCCTCTTCTGGCAACTGGAGCGCGGATCGCTGCGCGCCGGTGCACCCACGAAGGGTGGTGACGGCGGCTCCGGCCCGTCGGAGGGGGGCGTCGACCCGGCAACGTCCAGCCGCGCGCCCCTTGCGAGCACCTTGCCCTGGCGGCTGATCACAACCGCGGAGGCGCGATGACGCGACCGGAGGCGCTGGCGGAATCCGCGCAGGCGCGGGTCATGCGATCGGCGGAGGCACAGTGAGAGAGTCGGTCAAGGCGAGGAAGGAGCGGGCTGCGCGCATCTACGACCTGCTCGTCGAGCGCTACCCGGACGCCCACTGCGCCCTCCACCACCGCAACCCCTACGAGCTGGCCGTTGCGACCATCCTCTCCGCGCAGTGCACCGACGAGCGGGTGAACAAGGTGACGCCCGCCCTCTTCGAGCGCTATCCGGAGGCGCTGGACCTGGCCGGGGCGCGCCAGAGCGAGCTCGAGCAGCTCATCCACTCCACCGGCTTCTTCCGCAACAAGGCGAAGAATCTGATCGGCATGGCGACGGCCGTTGCGGAAAAGCACGGAAACGAGCTGCCGCGCAACATGAAGGAGCTGGTGGCGCTGCCGGGCATCGGCCGCAAGACCGCCAACGTCATCCTCGGAAACGCCTTCGGCATCGATGAGGGGGTGGTCGTGGACACGCACGTGAAGCGCCTCGCGAACCGGATGAGCTTTACCCGCCACCCGGATCCCGTGCGCATCGAGCGCGACCTCATGAAGCTCTTCCCGCGCGAGCGCTGGACACTGCTCGCCCATCTCCTGATCTTCCACGGCCGCCAGGTGTGCGCGGCCCGAAAGCCCCGCTGCGAGGAGTGCGCGCTGTCGCGCCTGTGCCCTTCGTCGAGCGTGTAACCCACTCCAACCAAGGACAACGCCCGATGCCCAGCCGCCAGGACGCGCTGGCCCTGCTGCACGAATGGGTCGACAACGAGGGACTGAGGAAGCACATGTACGCGGTGGAGGCCGCAGTGCGCTTCTATGCCCGCAAGTACGGAGCCGATGAGGAAACCTGGGGCTTGGCCGGCCTCCTGCACGACCTGGACTGGGAGAAGCACCCGGACGAGCACCCGCACCGCGGGGTTGCCCGCCTGCGCGAGGACGGCTACCCGGAGGAGGTCATCCACGCCGTGCTGGCGCACGGATACCCGGACCTCACGGACGTCCCGCCGGAGACCGACCTCGACAAGGTCCTGTGCGCCTGCGACGAACTGAGCGGGCTGGTCTACGCCTGCTGCCTGGTGCGTCCCAACGGCATCGACGACCTCAAGCCCAAGTCGGTGGCCAAGAAGCTGAAGGACAAGTCCTTCGCTGCCGGTGTGCACCGTGGGGAAGTGGCGCGCGGGGTCGAACTCATCGGCATTCCGCGGCCCGAGCACATCCAGAACGTCATCGACGGCATGAGGATGATCGCCGACGTGCTGGAGGTGCGCGCCGAGGACCTGGCGGCACGCCGGCGGGCGAGAATGAGAGCTGGTTGAGCTCTCGCCGCCCGCTTCCGTGCGGGCCCGCGGTCATCGGCGTTGCCCTGGCTGAGCGCGCGATCGCCGGGTTGCTTCCGGCTGGGCGCGCGGTCACTTTACGGAGACCCGCTCTCACCCCAACTCCCTCCATGGAGCCCACTCTTTGACGACGGCTACCTGGGTCACGATGATCGTGATCGGCGCGTTCGTTTGGGGCGGCTTCGCCCTGGTGCTCTCCAAGGCCGTGCGCACGGAATCGGAGAAGTCAGAAGCCGAACGTGCCTAAGCGGACCGACCTCGAAAACATCCTCATCCTGGGATCCGGGCCGATCGTCATCGGCCAGGCCTGCGAATTCGACTACTCCGGGACGCAGGCGGTCCGCGCGCTGAGGGAAGAGGGCTACCGGGTCGTGCTGGTCAACTCCAATCCGGCGACCATCATGACCGACCCGGAGTTGGCCGACCGCACCTACATCGAGCCGCTCACCGCCGAGTGGGTGGAGCGGGTCATCGAGCGCGAGCGCCCCGACGCGCTGCTCCCCACCATGGGCGGCCAGACCGCGATCAACATCGCGATGGAGCTGGAGCAGGCGGGCGTGCTCGAGCGCTACGGGGTCGAGCTGATCGGCGCGAACGCCCGCTCCATCTCCATGTGCGAGGACCGCGAGGAGTTCACCCTGGCCATGCGCCGCATCGGGCTGGAGGTGCCCGCCGGCGGGGTGGCCGGTTCCATGGAGCAGGCGCGCGCCCTGGTGGCCGGGACCGGCTATCCGGCGATCATCCGTCCCGGATTCACCCTGGGCGGCACCGGGGGCGGCATCGCCTACAACGCCGAGGAGTTCGACGACCTGGTGCGGCGGGGGCTGGACGCCTCGCCCATCACCCAGGTCCTCATCGACCGGAGCGTGATCGGGTGGAAGGAGTACGAGCTGGAGGTGGTGCGCGACGCCTCCGACAACGTGATCGTGGTGTGTTCGATCGAGAACTTCGATCCGATGGGCATCCACACCGGCGACTCGATCACGGTGGCCCCCGCCCAGACTCTCGCGGACGTCGAATACCAGACGATGCGCGACGCCGCCATCGCCGTCATCCGCGAAATCGGCGTCGAGGCCGGGGGCTGCAACATTCAGTTCGCGGTGAATCCGGAGGATGGCGAACTGCTCGTGGTGGAGATGAATCCGCGGGTCTCGCGCTCCTCCGCGCTCGCCTCCAAGGCCACCGGTTTTCCCATCGCGCGCGTGGGCGCCAAGCTCGCGGTGGGCTTCGTGCTCTCGGAGCTTCCCAACGACATCACCCGCACCACGCCCGCCTCCTTCGAACCGGTGCTCGACTACGTGGTGACCAAGTTTCCGCGCTTCGCTTTCGAGAAGTTTCCGGAGACGGACGGCGTGCTCGGGGTGCAGATGCAGGCCGTGGGCGAAACCATGGCCATCGGGCGCACCTTCCGGGCTTCGTGGCAGAAAGGGTTGCGCGGCCTTGAAGTCGGGCGCGCGGGATGGACCGCAGGAAAGTCGCTGGCCGACGACGGGTTGGAGAGCGACGACCGCGCGAGTCTGCTGGCGGCGCTGCGCATCCCCACGGCGGAGCGTCCGTTCCAGTTGAGGCGTGCGCTGGAAGCGGTGCTGCGAGGCGGGGAAGGGGCCGGAGCCGAGCCGCCCCTGACCCTTGGCGATGTCCATCGCGCCACGGGCATCGACCCCTGGTTCCTCGACCAGCTGATGCAGGTGATCGAGGCCGAGCGGGAATACACCGGAGTCCCCCGCGTGACGCCGGCCCATCTGCGGGCGATGAAGCGGGACGGCTTCTCGGACCGGCAGCTGGCCGCCCTTCGCGGCGAGACCGAGGCGCAGGTGCGGGAGCGCCGGCACGCCCTGGGCATTCGGCCGACCTACAACGTGGTGGACACCTGCGCGGGCGAATTCCCGGCCGCGACGCCCTACTACTACTCGTCGTACGAGGACGAGGACGAGTCCGACCCGACGGATCGCGACAAGGTCCTCATCCTCGGGAGCGGCCCGAACCGCATCGGCCAGGGGATCGAGTTCGACTACTGCTGCGTCCAGGCGGTGCTCGCGCTGCGCGAGGCCGGCTACGAGACCATCATGGTCAACTCCAACCCGGAAACCGTCTCCACCGACTTCGACGTCTCCGACAAGCTCTACTTCGAGCCGCTGACGCTGGAGGACGTGCTGGAGATCGTCGAGCGCGAGAAGCCGATTGGCGTCGTGGTGCAGCTGGGCGGCCAGACCCCGCTCTCGCTGGCGAAGGGGCTGGCCGAGGCGGGCGCCCCCATATTGGGCACGCCGGTCGACGCCATCGACCGGGCCGAGGACCGCGAGCGTTTCGAGCGCCTGTGCCGCCGGATCGGCGCGGCCGTGCCGCCCAACGGGGTGGCCGCCAGCGTCGAGGAGGCGGTGGAGGTCGGGCGCCGGGTGGGCTACCCGGTGCTGGTGCGGCCGAGCTACGTCCTTGGCGGGCGGGCGATGCACATCGTGTACGACGAGGCCTCGCTGCGCAGCTACTTCGTCCGGGCGATGGAGGCGGCGCCCGAGCACCCGGTTCTGATCGACCGTTTCCTGGAGGACGCATTCGAGGCGGACGTGGACGCGCTTTCGGACGGCGTCGACGTCGTGATCGGCGGCATCATGCAGCACATCGAGGAAGCCGGCATCCACTCCGGGGATTCCGCCTGCGTGCTGCCCCCCTACCTGCTGACAGGCGCCGAACTCGAGGAGATGCGCGAACTCACCCGGCGCTTCGCGCTGGAGATGGGCGTGATCGGGGTCATGAACGTG
>VYDD01000436.1:0-4155 GCA_009843625.1 Gammaproteobacteria bacterium
GCCCACCAGGATGACGGGGATCACGAAGGCGGAGAAAAGCCCGATCAGCTCGCGCGCGAGTTCCATCTCAGCCCTCCCCGCGGCGGGACGCGTCCCCGCCCGGCGCCCGGCTGGCCGGCCGCTGCCCCTGGTTGGGATCCGATGCGCGCGAGCCCGGCAGCCTCCCGTAGAGCCGGGCGGCCACGACCGCCACGAGCAGCGACAGCCCGGTGGTGATGATGATGGCGAAGATGAGCCGGTTGATCTGGAGGCCCAGGAGGGCGAGCAGCAGCACCGGGGGCACCAGCTGGACGCTCGCCGTGTTGACCGCGAGGAGCATCACCATGGGGTTGGTGGCGGTGTCCTCGCTCGGGTTGAGCTTCTGCAGCTCCTCCATGGCCTTGATCCCGAAGGGCGTCGCCGCATTGCCCAGCCCGAACACGTTGGCGGTCAGGTTGAGCGCGATCATGCCGAGCGCGGGATGGTCGTCGGGCACTTCCGGAAAGAGCGGCCGCAGCACAGGACGCACCACGCGCACGATGGCGTAGATGATGCCCGCCTCCTCCGCGATCTTCATCACCCCGAGGAAGAGCGCGAGCACCCCGATCAGCCCGATCGCGATCCCGGCTGCGGTCTCCGCGAAGTCGAGCGCCGCCGCGCCGATGGCGGTCATCTTCACGAAGCGGACGGGCTCGAACTGCACGGTCGCCTGAGCGGCCGTGGGGTCGTCGCCCAGGCCCAGCACGGGCGACAGAAAACCCTCGACGGTCCCCTGAAGCTCGTCGTCGTTCGAGCGCGACACTCCCCGGATCGTCTCCAGCGGCTCTGGAAGCGCGGCTCCCGCATCGAAGCGCAGCACCATTCCCTCGCCGGTGCGCAGCAGGACGCCGTCGTAGCTTTCCGCGGGGCTCTCGTCCGTGCCGTAGAAGTCCTGGTAGACCCCGGCGTTGATGCGAATCCGCACCGGCGTGCGCCCATCGATGGCGGCGGTGCCCTGGGGAAACTCCAGCACCACAGGGAGCGGCTGGCCGTTGCGGTAGGTGTCCCGGCTGAGGTCGCCGATGTCGGAAACCCCCGCGAAGACGAAGGCCGAGATCAGCAGAGCCGCCCAGATGTAGTTGAGCAAGCGGTCGTTTCCCCGGAGCTGGTGGCTTGATGGAGGCTCGGAGGGCCGGCTGACACCTTACCGGCGCGCGGGGTTATGATAGCAGTCATGCCCCGGCCCGGCACGGTTCCGGGGCCCTCCCTCGCCGACAAGGCTGACCCACACCATGCACCCCCGGCCCCCGTTGCTCGCCGCCGCCGCGGTGTCGCTGCTGCTCTCCTGTTCCGACGCCCCCACGGGCCCCGAACCCACGACGTCCGTCGACCTCGGTCCCAACTGCTCGATCGACACCGACCTGGTCTTCGACGGTGGCGTGGGAGTGGACGGGATCCCCGCTCTCACCAACCCGCCCGTGACGGGGATCTTCGACCAGCAGACGGGATTCCTGTGGGAAAGCGACCGCGTGATCGGCTTCGAGCTGGACGGGCAGGCGATCGCGGTGCCCCATCGCATCCTCTGGTGGCACGAGATCGTGAACCTGACGCTGGGCCCGTATCGCGTTGCCGTCACTTATTGTCCCCTGACCGGGTCGAGCATCGTGTTCGACCGCAGCGAGGTCGCGGGCGACGAGTTCGGAGTATCCGGACTTCTCTTCCAGAACAACCTGATCATGTACGATCGCACCGACGGCGACCGCTCGCTCTGGCCCCAGATGCTGCGCCAGGCCGGCTGCGGGCCCAAACAGGGGCAGCCGCTGCCGCTGATCGCCTCCTCGGAGGTCACATGGGAGCGCTGGCGCGCGCTCAATCAGGACGGCCTGGTGGTGGTGCGCCCCGGCGGCGGCCTGAGCACGGCCTACGACCGCTATCCCTACGGCGACTACGAGAGCCTGGACAACACCAACCTCTTCTATCCCCAAACCGTCACCGACACCCGCCGCCCCGTCAAGGAGCGCGTGCTCGGGATTCTCGACGACGCGAAGGGCGGCAAGGCGTACCCGTTCGGCGAACTCCGCGGGGACGGGTCGCCCGTAACCGTGGTAAACGACATGGTGGGCGGGAAGCCGGTCCTGGTGGTGTGGGACAACGACGGGGAGGCGGCGTTCGCGCTCAACCCCGTGGTGGACGGGCAGACCCTCACCTTCGAGTTCACCGGAGGCGACATCGTGGACGCCGGGACGGGTTCGCGCTGGCGGGTGGACGGGCTGGCCTTCGAAGGGCCCATGGAAGGCACCCGCCTCGAGCCGGTCGAGGGCGCCTACATCGCCTTCTGGTTCGCGTGGATAGCCTTCCAGTCCGAAACCGAGCTGTGGGAGTCGGGCTGAGTCAGCTCCCCCCCCGCAGCTCCTGCGCGGCCGACCGGAGCATTGCCACGGCAGCGTAGAGCACCACCACCACGACCAGCCAGCGCATCACGTCGAGCGGCAGCGAGCGGACGATGAACGCCGCCGCAAGCACGGCGGGGATGCCCCCGATGGTCAGCCCCAGCGCCGCCTTCAGCCCGTAGCGGCCCGCCCGCGCGAAGCGGATGCCCGCGACCGCCATCAGGAACGCCGCCGACCCCATCATGATGGGAAAGGCCACCGCGGGAGTCATGCCGATGGCGCTGACCACGATCATGGTGGGCGCGTACATGCCGATCCCGATGGTCATGAGCGCGCCCAGCACGAACAGGCACACGGCCGAGATCACGAGGTCGGCGCCGGCCACTCCGGTTGCCTCACCGCCCACCGGGTCGGTGCCGAAGATGGACCGCAGAAAGGTCGCGGCCGCGATCAGCAGTGCGACTCCCATGCCGATCTGAATCCAGTGGCGCGGAAGGCGGGTCACCACCCCCGCACCCAGCCAGGCCCCCAGCACCGCCGCCGCGATCAGCGTGAACAGGGTGAGGGGCTCCACCAGGATGATGGTCATGAAGATGAAGGCCTGGATGATGACGGGCGGGGTGTGGCCGGTCATCATGGTGCCCGGTATTTCGTCGTCGGGGACGGTCTTCGCCAGCTTGTAGAGCGATGTCGTGGGCGCGAAGGAGCCGATCCCCAGGGTGTCGAAGAAGTTGGTGCCGAAGCCCACCGCCAGCTCGAACAGGTTGGGCTTGCCGCGGGTTCCGCCCCTTCCCGAGCCATCGCCGGCCGTCGCGCGCGCGGAGCTTACCCAGTGGTAGACGAACATCAGGGCAATGATGGCCAGGGCCGTGAACAGGTACAGGCGGGGGTCGCTGGTGTCGAACACGTCCGTTCTCCGCTGGGGGCAACCAGGGTTGTGCGCGCCGGTCGAAAATCCCGGGGAAGTCCGCTCGTCGCGCGGCAACTCGTTTGATTCGAGGCCGATCGGTCGCTAACGGTACGTGAGCAGTTCGCCATGTGCCAGAACGAGGAGAGTCGGAGATGCGCGCCAAAGGAAACCGCGTCGAGAGTCGGAACAGCCATCGAGGACCCGCATTGTCCCTCCGCCGGTGGCCGGGAGCTCGCCTGGGCCCGGCGCTGGCCATCGGCCTGGCCGCCGCCTGCGGCGCCCCGGATGGTGAGACCGGCAGCCCGCAGGCGAACCCGTCCACGCCCGAAATGCGCAGTGCCGCGCCGGCCGGCGAGGCCGATCACTTCGTGCCCTCCACCCCCGAGAACGTTGCGTGGGGCTGGTTCCCCATCGACAAGGAGCCCGTGCTGCGGGTCCAGCCGGGCGAGACCGTGCGCATCAACACCGTCACCCACGCCGGCGCCACCCAGAGCGAAGAGCCGGTGGCCTACCTCACCGGCCTCGGCCTCCCGCGCGACGAGATCCTGCAGGACGTGCTCGACTTCTGGGCATCGCGCGAGGGACGCCCGCGCGAAGGCCGGAGCGGCCACGTGATCACCGGTCCGGTCTACGTCGAAGGCGCCGAGCCGGGAGACGTGCTAGAGGTCGAGATCCTCTCCGTCGAGACCCGGGTGTCGTGGGGCATCAACAACACCTCCGCCCGGGGCGGCGTGTTCTCGACGGCCTATCCCGGCGCCCGCCCGGACGACCCCGCGCTCGACATCCCGCCCGGAACCCGTCACGTCATCCGCACCGGGGAGGTGGACGGGCGCGAGGTGGCCCTCATCGCCGACGACATCCACGTGCCGCTGGCGCCCTTCATGGGAATCCTGGCGG
>VYDD01000436.1:4165-6151 GCA_009843625.1 Gammaproteobacteria bacterium
CGATCCGGTGGTGGGCCAGCCGGGCGTGACCGTGCCCGGGGTTCAGGGCTCCCGGCCCCCCGGCGCCTTTGGCGGCAACCTGGACGTCAAGGACCTCAAGGCCGGCACCACCCTGTACCTGCCCGTCTTCCACGAGGGCGCGCTGTTCTACACCGGCGATGGCCACGGCGCGCAGGGCGACGGCGAGGTGAGCGGGACCGCGATCGAACAGTCGCTCTCCGGCGTGTTCCGCTTCGCCGTGCACAAGGACCGCACCATTTCCGCGCCGCGCGCCGAGGACGACGAGTACTACATGATCATGGGCATCGACCTGGATCTCGACCGCGCCGCCCGCCACGCCACCTGGGAGGTCGTGAACTTCCTCGGCGAGGAAATGGGGCTGTCGCCTGCCGACGCGCTCTCGCTGGCGAGCATCGCGGTGGACTTCCGGGTCAGCGAGGTGGTCGACCTGACGCAGGTGGTCACCGGGTACATCCCGAAGGACATCTTCCTCAGATAGGAAGCCGCTCGCGCACCTCGTCGAGGGACAGGCCCTCGATCCGGACCCGCTTGCGCCGTGACCCGGCCCCGGCCACGATGACGATCCGGTCCCTGCCCGTCGAGAGCGTGCGCGCCAGCAGCGCCACCACGGCTGCGTTGGCCCTGCCTTTCTCCGGCGGCGCGGAGACGCGCAGCTTCAGCGTATCCTCCATCCAGCCCGTGATTTCGTCCTTCCGGGCCCCTGGAGCCACCTTCACCGTGAGAACCGCCATGAGACGCTTCCTCGCACCGTTTTTCGTTGCGTGGGTCCTGATGTCGCCTGCAGGACTGCTCTTCGCGCTCGAGTCGCGCACCGATTGCCCCACCTGCGTCTTCCCGGGCGAGGAGTGGGAGATCGTTCCCCGGGACGGACTGGCCGGCTTCGGCTGGGACGCCGAGGCGCTCGGGCTGGTGCGCGAATTCGTGCGCGACAGCGCCAACTCCACCGGCATCGTGGTGGCCGACCGGGGCCGCATCGTCTTCCAGTACGGCGACATCGAGGAGTTGTCGTATCTGGCCTCGGTGCGCAAGAGCATCCTGGCGATGCTGTACGGCTACTGGGTCGAGAACGGCACCATCGACCTGAACGCCACCATGGCCGATCTGGGCGTGGACGACATCGGCGGGCTGCTCCCCGTCGAGCTGGGCGCCACGGTGGACCACCTGGTCACCGCGCGCTCGGGCGTCTACCACCCCGCCTCCAACGGCGGCGACAATCTCTCCGAGGCGCCGCCGCGCGGGTCGCAGCAGCCGGGCACCTACATGCTCTACAGCAACTGGGACTTCAACGCCGCGGGGGCCGTCTTCGAGCAGCTTACGGGCCGCGATCTCTACGACGAGGCCCAGGCGCAGCTGGCGATTCCGCTCCGGTTCCAGGACTGGGACCGCTCCATGCACCGCAAGTCCGGCAATCTCTCCATCTCGCGCAATCCGGCGTACCATTTCTGGCTCTCGACGCGCGACATGGCGCGCATCGGACACCTGATGCTCAACGAGGGCTCGTGGGACGGGGAGCAGATCATCTCGCGGGAGTGGGCCCGGCGCATCGTGAGCGTCGTGACCCCGCTCGAGGAGATGAACCCGGAGCGTCGCCGGGACGGCTACTTCGGCTACGGCTACATGTGGTGGGTGTGGGATGGTCCGCGCGCCACCGGACCGTTCGAGGGCGCGTACAGCGGGCGCGGCGCGGTCGGGCAGTGGATCACGGTGTTCCCCGCCCTCGACCTGGTGGTGGCGCACAAGACCAACTCGGTGTACGGCCGCACCACCAGTTGGGAGTCGTGGGAGCGGGCGCTCGAGCTGCTCTTCGCGGCGAAGGGAATCGAGATGGAGGAGTGGCCGTGGAGCGGGTGAGGATGCGGGTGGATCCCGAGGCCAAGTTCGCACGGATGCCGCGTCCGGTCCGGAAGTGGCGGTCGTGGCGGGGCGCCGCATGCATTCTGGCGGCCATGGCGGCCGGGTGCGCGC
>VYDD01000310.1 GCA_009843625.1 Gammaproteobacteria bacterium
GTACACGGGATCGCCCACCACCGGGTGTCCGATGTGCGCCAGGTGCACCCGGATCTGGTGGGTGCGCCCGGTCTCGAGGCGCACCTCGAGCAGCTCCGCCGCCTCCCAGCTCTCCCGTACCGCCAGGTGGGTGACCGCCCGGCGCCCCCCTTTCACCACCGCCATGCGCTGCCGGGCCCGGGGATCGCGGCCGATGGGGGCGTCCACGGTCATGGGGGTGTCGCGCAGGTGCCCCCAGGCGGCCGCGAGATAGGTGCGGCCTACCTTGCGCGCGGCCAGTTCGGCGGAAAGCGCCCGGTGGGCCGCGTCGTTCTTGGCCACCACCAGCAGCCCGGAGGTGTCGCGGTCGAGCCGGTGCACGATCCCCGGGCGCAGCCGCCCCCCCACCCCGGCCAGGTCGGCGACGTGGTGGAGGAGCGCGTTCACCAGGGTACCTCGCGGGTGGCCCGGCGCGGGGTGGACCACCAGCCCGGCGGGCTTGTCCACCACCAGCAGCGCGTCGTCCTCATGGAACACCGCGAGGGGAATGTCCTCGGGAACGAGGTCGACCGGGTCGGGCGGCGGGATCTCCACATCGACGCGCTGCCCGGCCGCCACCGGCGCGGACTTCCTGGCCGGCCGCCCCTCCACCTGCACGAGCCCCTGCTCCACGAGCCGGGCCGCGCGCGTGCGCGACAGGTCGAGGCGGCGGGCGAGCCACGCGTCCAGGCGCTCGGGGCGACCCTCCCCGACGGTGAGCGTTTCGCGCCGCGGGCCAGCGTCGGTCACGACGCCCCCCGGCAAGCCGGCATCGCGCACCGGAGGAACGGCCCGGAGGGTCGCGGCGCCATCCGACGGCCGGCTACCCGCCCGCGTGTGCCAGCGCGATCGCGGCGCGGGTGTCGTCGAACGTCACTTCCCGGTGGCTGGTGTACGCCCCCGGCGCCCCATCCCCCTCCTCCGCGACCACGAGATCGACTGCCAGCGTCTCGCCCGCGATGAAGCTGCGGTGGCGGGCCGCGGCGGCGCGCACGCCCTCCGGGCCGGAGATGGCGAGCCGGATGCGGTCGGTGACCTCCAGGCCCGAGTCCCTGCGCAGCCGCTGCACCCGGTTCACCAGTTCGCGCGCGAGCCCCTCCGCGCGCAGCTCGTCGTCCAGGCCGGGGTCGATGGCGGCGGTGAAGCCGCTGGCCGAGCGCACCACCAGGTTGCCGCGCGCGACCTCCGCCACCTCGAGGTCGTCGGGGCCGAGCGGGTGTTCCCCCCCGTCGACCGTGATGGACAGCGCCTCCCCCCCGCGCCAGGCGCGCAGAGCCGGCTGCCCGAGGGCACGGATGGCCGCGGCGGCCGCGTTGCTGTGCCTCTGGAAGCGAGGTCCGAGCGTACGGAAATTGGGGCGCGCCTCGAGACGCACCAGGTCGCCGGCATCGCGCACGAACACGATCTGCTTGACGTTCAACTCTTCGCGCAACACCGCCAGCACCGGTGCCCGGAGGGCGATGCCGGGAATGGCCGCATGCAGCGTCCGCAGCGGCTGGCGCACACGCACCCCCGCCTGCTCGCGCGCCGCCCGCCCAAGCGTGACGAGCTGGCGCACCGCGTCCATCTCCCGCTCCAGCCCATCGTCCAGGCACCCCTCGTCCGCCTCCGGCAGAATGGACAGGTGAACGCTCTCCCCTCCGGTCAGGGCCCGGTGCAGCCAGTCCGCGGTGAAGGGCGCCGCCGGCGCGATCAGCTGGCTCACCGTGCGCAGAGCGAGGTGCAGGGTGCGGAAGGCGGCGTCGGCATCCGCGGCTCCGGTCTTGCCCCAGTAGCGCGGCCGGCTGCGCCGCACGTACCAGTTGGAGAGGTCCTCGTCGACGAACTGCGCAACCTTCCGGTATGCGGGGGTGAACTGGTAGTCGTCCAGGTCGGCCCGGACGCGCGCCACCAAGCGATGCAGCCGCGAGAGCATCCAGCGGTCGAGGAGCGACGCCTCGCGTGGGACGACCGTCCGTTCCGGCACGCCGCTGCTGTCCCCGCCGTCCCCCGCATCCCTGCCACCCGCGGGTCCCTGGTCGGCGCGCCAACCCTCCACATTCGCATACAGTGCGAAGAAGCGGTACGTGTTGAAGAGGGTGTCGAAGAACTTGCGCGCCACCTCGGCGATGCCGCGCTCGTCGTAGCGCTTGGGCACCCACGGATTGCTCACCGTGACGAAATACCACCGCAGCGGGTCGGCCCCGTACGCGCCCACCGCCTCCCAGGGGTCCACCGCATTGCCCTTCGTCTTCGACATCTTCTGGCCCTCGGCGTCGAGCACCAGGTCGTTGACGAGGACGTTGCGGAACGCCATGCCCCGGCCGAGCATCGCCGAGATGGCCATCAGCGAATAGAACCAGCCGCGGGTCTGGTCGAGCCCCTCGCTGATGAAGTCGGCCGGAAAGTGGCGCTCGAAGCGCTCGCTGTTCTCGAAGGGATAGTGCCACTGCGCGTAGGGCATCGCCCCGGAGTCGAACCAGACGTCGACCACCGGAGAGGCCCGGCGCATGGTACCGCCGCATTCTCCGCCGCATTCCCGGCAGGGCCAGGTCACCTCGTCGATGAAGGGCCGGTGCGGGTCGAAGTCCTCGCCCAGCGGGCCGGCGCGCTCCTCCAGCTCGGCCAGGCTGCCGATCCATTCGGTGATGTCGTCGTCGCGGTCGCACACCCAGACCGGGAGCGGGGTGCCCCAGTAGCGGTCGCGCGACAGCGCCCAGTCCACGTTGCCGGCCAGCCACTCGCCCATGCGCCCGTCGCCGATCTCCGGCGGGTACCAGGCCGTGTCCCGGTTGATGGCGAGCATCTCGTCCTTGAGCGTCGAGGTGGCGGCGAACCAGGATTCGCGCGCGATGTAGAGCAGCGGGGACTGACAGCGCCAGCAGTGCGGGTACGAGTGCGCCACCCGGCCGGCCCGCAGGAGGTTGCCGCGGCGGTCGAGTTCCTCCACCAGCAGGGGATCGGCGTCCTTGACGAACATCCCCCCCACCAGCGGCAGCCCCTCGTGGAAGCGCCCCGCGTCGTCGATGGAGCGCATGAGCGGGAGGCCGTGGCGCCGGCCGGCCGCGTAGTCGTCCGCGCCGAAGGCGGGCGCGATGTGCACGATGCCGGTGCCGTCCTCCGCCGTGACGAAGTCCTCGAGGATGATGCGCCACGCGGCATCGGAGCCGTCGGGGACCGGCACCACCTCCAGCGGCCGCGCGTAGCGGACCCCCGCGAGCGAGCGGGCGTCGTGTTCGCGCACGATGCGGGCGTCCTCGCCGAGCACGCGCTCGACCAGGTCCTTCGCCACGATCACGCGCCGGCCTTCCGCCTCCGCCTCGGCGTAGGTGAGGGCGGGATTGAGCGCCAGCGCCGTGTTGGAGGGCACCGTCCAGGGGGTGGTGGTCCAGGCCAGGAAGGCGCGTCCTTCAGGGTCCGGCTCCCCTTCCTCGGTGAGGAGAGGAGCGAGGAAGAAGAGCGACGGATCCTCGACCTCGCGATAGCCCAGCGCCACCTCGTGCGAGCTGAGCGCGGTGCCGCAGCGGGGGCAGTAGGGCACGCTCTTGTGGCCGCGGTAGAGAAGCCCCTTCTTCGCCAGCTCGCTCAGGATCCACCAGACCGACTCGATGTAGCTGGTATCGCAGGTTACGTAGGGCCGCTCGTAGTCGAGCCAGTAGGCGATGCGCTCGGACAGCGCCTCCCAGTCCGCCTTGTAGGTGAAGACGGAGTCGCGGCAGGTGCGGTTGAAGCGCTCGATGCCCACCGCTTCGATCTCGGGCTTCCCCGAGATGCCGAGCGTCTTCTCGGCCTCGATCTCGACCGGGAGCCCGTGCGTGTCCCACCCGGCGATGCGCGTGACCCGGCGTCCCTTGAGCGCCTGGTAGCGGCAGGCGAGGTCCTTCAGCGTGCGCCCCAGGACGTGGTGCAGGCCGGGGCGTGCGTTCGAGGTGGGCGGTCCCTCGTAGAAGACGAAGGGCTCGCAGCCCTCGGATGCCTCCATGCTGCGGCGGAAGAGATCCTCGTCGCGCCAGCGCTCGAGGGTCTGCTGCTCAAGTTCGAGCAGGGTGGCGGGCAGGTCCGGGTAGCGCATGGGGGACGTTCTACGCCAGCGAGGCGACGACCGCGCGGGCCACCGCGGTGAGACCGGGCTCCGCCTCCATGGCGACCCGGATGATGGTCGGCACGTCGACCTCCTCCAGCGCGTCCGGGAGGCAGACGTCCGTAACGATGCACAGGCCGCACACCCGCATGCCCATGTGGCGCGCGACGATGACCTCGGGCACGGTGGACATCCCCACCACGTCCGCGCCCATGGCACGCAGCATGCGGTACTCGGCCCGGGTCTCCAGGCAGGGCCCGGTCACGGCCGCGTAGACCGCGCGCGCGAGCGGAATCCCCTGGGCGAGGGCGGCGTCCAGGGCGACCTGCTGGAGCCCCCGGTCGTAGGGCTCGGACATGTCCGGAAAGCGCGGGCCCAGCGCATCCGCGTTCGGACCCACCAGCGGGTTGTCGCCCAGGAGGTTGATGTGGTCGTCGAGCACCACCAGCTGCCCCGCTGGCCAGAGCGGATCCATCCCGCCGCAGGCCGCCGAAACCACCAGGGTGTCCGCGCCCAGGGCGGCCATCACCCGGATGGGGAAGGTCACCTGCTGGAGGGTGTAGCCCTCGTAGCGGTGGAAGCGGCCCTGCATGGCCACCACGGCAACCCCGTCGAGCGTGCCCAGCAGCAGGCGGCCCTCGTGGCTCTCCACCGTCGAGACCGGGAAGTGGGGCAGCTCCGTGTAGTCGATGGCGCACTCCACGGCGATCTCGCGCGCGAGGCCGCCCAGCCCGGTGCCCAGTACGATGCCCGCCTTGGCGTGGAGCGTGCAGCGGGCGCGCACTGCTGCGACCGCCTCGTCGATGCGGGTGACGAGGTCGTTCGCGGAAGCCATGCCGGTCGGCGCAGCCGTCGTCGTGCCCGTCCCGGTCGCCGATGTCGTCATGCAACCGTCCCCGCCCGTCGCGCGGGCGGTCTCGGCCGCGGCCCCAGCAGCGCCGTGCCGATGCGGACCATCGTGCTGCCCTCCTCTATCGCAATGCCGAAGTCGTTGGTCATTCCCATCGACAGATGCTCCCCGCGGTATCCCTCGAGCGAGCCGAGTTCCTCGTGCAGCCGGCGCAGGGCGCGGAAGGCGCCGCGCAGGACGCTGTCGCGATCGGTGAACGGGGCCATGGTCATGAGCCCGCGCACGGACAGCCCCGGAAGCTCGGTGATACGGTGGACGGCCTCCGGCGCTTCCGCGGGAGCGATGCCGCTCTTGGTACCTTCCCCCGAGGTGTTCACCTGAACCAGCACCGGCAGCGGAGCGGCGCCGGCGGGCACGAAGCGGTCGAGCCGCTCGGCGAGCCGAACCGTGTCCACCGAGTGCAGCAGGTCGCAGATCCCGATCACCCGCGGGGCCTTGCGGCGCTGCAGGTGCCCGATCATGTGCCAGCGCGGGGCCGGCAGGCCCTCCAGCGCCCTCACCTTGACCTCGAGCTCTTCCACCCGGTTCTCCCCGATATCCCGGATGCCGGCCCCGAGCGCCGCTTCCACCGCCGCCAGCGGGTGGCTCTTGGTCACCGCCACCAGCGTCACGTCCGCGCCCGTGCGCCCGCTCCGGCGCGCGGCCTCCGCGACTTCGTCGCGGACGCGTGGCAGCGCTTCCCTCAGCCTTTCCGGATACATCGCTCCATTCCGTCGCCCATGAACCAGTCGCCCACAAACCAAAGGAACCCCGCCGGAAGCTCCGGCGGGGTTCCTGTCCGGCTCGGACCGTCCGAAGCGACTAACGCGTCTGGAAGGTAATGGGAATCGCGATCCACACGGGCACGATCTTGTCGAGATTGAGCGCCGGGGTGAACTGGAACACGTTGGCGACGCGCAGCGCGGCCTCGTCGAGGGAGGCGTGTCCCGAGGTCTGCGCCACCAGCGTCCTCTGCACCCTGCCTTCCTCGTCGATGAAGAACTGCACGTTCACGGTGCCGCCGATGCCCGCGTCGCGCAGGATCGGGGGATACTCCCGCTCCAGCGCGCGCTGCACCTCGGACTCGTTGATGAGGTCGGGGCGGACGG